>JAHDDS010000025.1:0-11542 GCA_020629235.1 Planktomarina sp. | reverse complement strand
AAGAAGCTGTATCGGACGCCGTGACCTCTGTCACCGAAGGCGCGCAAGAGGCTGTGACAGAAGCCACAGAAACCGCCACAGAAGAAGCTGCTGCTGCAACTGAAGCTGCCACAGAAGAAGCTGCTGCCGCGACTGAAGCTGCCACGGAAGAAGCTGCTGCTGCAACTGAAGCTGCCACAGAAGAAGCCGCTGCTGCAACTGAAGCTGCCACAGAAGAAGCTGCTGCCGCGACTGAAGCTGCAACCGAAGAAGCTGCTGCCGCGACTGAGGAAGCCACCGCTGCAACCGAAGAAGCTGCCGCTGAGGAGTTTTCGCTGGAAACCGCAAAAAGCTTTATCGAAGGGTCCAGCCTCAGCGATGAAAACAAAGCCACTTTGATGGATTTGCTGGCCCAAGCCGAATCCAACCCGGTTCTGGCCAAAACGCTGCTGGATCAGATCAAAGCCACTTTGGGCCTGTAATCAGACCCGCACTTCCAAACAAAAGCGGGCGCCCAGGGGCGCCCGTTTCTTTTTGTGGACTGGCTTTCGTCTTGGGCAGACGATGCCTATCCCACGAAGGCCTTTTCCACCACGAAATCCGCAGGCTCTGAATTGGCGCCTTCTTTGAAGCCGCGACCTTCCAAGAACGTTTTCAGATCGGTGTTCAATCCCATGGACCCGCAGATCATGATGCGGTCGTTTTGCGCCGAAAAATCCGTGATCCCCAGGTCGGAAAACGCCGTGCCATTTTCCATCAACGTGGTGATGCGCCCCATCTTGGGCGACGGGCCTTGCGTGGTGGTGGGATAGTATTTCAGTTTCGCCTGCGCGTCTTCGCCCACCAACATGTCTGCTTTGGTGTCCGCCACCAATTCCTGGCCGAAGACCAGTTCTTCTGGATCGCGGCATGTGTGGGTCAAGATCACCTCGTCAAACCGTTCATAGGTTTCGGGTTCGCGCAGAAGCGATGCAAAAGGGGCGATGCCAGTGCCAGTGGACAAAAACCAAACCCGTTTGGCGGGCGTCAAAGCGTCATGCACCAAGGTCCCCACGGGCTTGGGGCGCAAGATAATTTGGTCGCCTTCCTTCAGGTGCTGCAGCTTGCTGGTCAGCGGGCCGTCCTGCACCTTGATGGAATAAAACTGCAACGTGTCGTCCCACGACGGGCTGGCGATGGAATAGGCGCGCAACAGCGGGCGTTGCTTGCCGGTCTTGGGATCGGGATCGCCCATCAGCCCAATCATCACAAATTCACCCGACCGAAACCGCAACGACGGCGGGCGGGTCACGCGAAAGCGAAACAGGCGGTCGGTATAGTGCTGCACTTCCGTGACGGTCTGTGCATCGGGCAACACGGGGGTGGGAATGGTCTGGGTCATGGTGCCACTGTCAACTTCTTTGTACACATCCATCGGTTACACCGTTTCTTGGTTCAGGGAAAGCCGCGCCCCGCGCAGCCGGTTTTGATAGCTGTTGTCTTGCCAATTGGCGCGCGCCAGCCACTGATCTTCGGGCTGACGTTGGGCCAGGTCATCGCTGATTTCCACCGCATCGAACCCGCAGCGCCGCGCCATGGCGTATTGATCGGCGATCACGTGGCCCGCGGCGCGCAGCGTGCCTTTGAAGCCTTCGCGCCGCAACCGGCTGGCCAAAGTGAACCCGCGCCCGTCCGCAAAAGACGGAAAGTCGATCCGCAAGTCTTGGGCCTGCAAGGCCAAGTTCAAAACGTCGTCCAGGTTAATATCTGAAGGAATGTCCAGGGCCTGCGCGCCAGGGTGGGCTGTGCGCACGGGCACGTAATCAATTGCATCAGTCGGGCGCGAAAATCCCGTGTCAGTCACAAGAACAGTCATTTTATTGCGTCCTTCCAGATTTGGCAGGCAAAGGCAGGTGAATGCCGCATTCGTTTTTCTTTTGACCCGGCCACCGCCCCGACCGCGCGTCCAAGCCCGGTGTCGGGCGGAAGGTGCACGGTTCACATCCAATGGACGGAAACCCGCGTTCCGCCAAAGGATGGCGCGGCAAATCGTGATCTTGGATATATGCACCCAGGCGTTGCGCGGACCAATCGCGCAGGGGGTTCACTTTTGCCCGTCCCAGGCCGTCATCTTCCCAAAGCGGCAAGTCCGACCGATCCGACGATTGGTGCTGTTTGCGGCCTGTAATCCAGGTGTCAAACCCTTCAAGCGCTTGGTGAAAAGGTTCCACCTTGCGCAGATGACAACAAGCGTCGGGGTCTGCCTGGTGCAGCAACCCATCCACATCGCGCACCAACAATTCATCTGTGTTTGGTTCAATCCGGCGGATGTCTTGCAGCCCCAAGACGCGGGCCGCTTCGGTTTGGTACTTCAGTGTGGATCGAAACAGCATCAGCGTGTCGATGAACAACACGGGCGTTTTGGGCGCAATTTCAGACACCATGTGCAGCAGCACGATGGAATGGGCCCCAAAAGCACTGACCAAAGCGACCTTGCCGGCCCGGCCCGACAGGGTGTCCGCCAAGATGTCTTGGGCGGACATGTCACGGTGATGGCGGTTCAGCAGGCCGATCCGATCCCGCAGCGGTATGGAAGGTGACAGGGGCATCGCGAATTATGCCGCTGTCTGCGCGTCGGGGTACAACAGCGCTTGGAACGGTTCGGGGCCCAAGCGCCGGAAGGCGGTCAGAAAATCTTCGGACGGGTCATCGCGCAGGTCCAGATACCCCAGCACCAAGCGTTCAATGGCGGGCACGATGTCGTCTGCGGAAAAGCCTGGCCCGGCCCGTTGCCCCACGGCTGCGGTTTCTGTGGCGTCGCCGCCCAGGGTGATTTGGTAACTTTCCGCACCGGCCCGGTCCAACCCCAAGATGCCGATGTGCGCCACGTGGTGGTGCCCGCACGCGTTGATGCAGCCAGAGATTTTGATTTGCAGCGGGCCAACATCGTGTTCGGCCTTCAATTCCTCAAACCGGGTCGAGATCTGTTGGGCCACAGGGATCGACCGGGCCGTGGCCAAAGCGCAATAGTCCATGCCGGGGCAGGCGATGATGTCGGACACCAACCCGATGTTCGCCGTGGCCAGGTCCGCGTCGCGCAACGCTTGCCAGACCTGGAACAGATGGGCCTTGGGCACGTGGGGCAGGATGACGTTTTGCACGTGGCTGATGCGCAATTCGTCGTGGGCAAAGGTTTCTGCAATGTCGGCCAGGGCCCGCATTTGATCGCCCGTGGCGTCACCGGGCACCGCGCCGTGCTTTTTCACCGACACAGTCACAATTGCGTAGTCGGGATTGCGGTGGTCCGCCAAGTTCGTGTCGCACCACGACCGAAACACCGGGTTGCTGGCATAGGCTTTGTCGAAGTCTGATTGGTCCAAAGACAGCCAAGCGGGCGGTTCAAAATGGGTGCGGATTTGGGCCAGCAGCTCCTGGTCGACACCTTTGAAGTCTGGCCGGATTTCTTGGAACCGGGTTTCGATGCGGCTGCGCATCTCTTCTATCCCGTGTTCGTGCACGGTGATTTTGATCCTGGCTTTGTACTTGTTGTCGCGCCGACCCAGGATGTTGTACACGCTGACGATTGCTTCCACATATGGCAGCAGATCTTCCAAGGGCAGGAAATCGCGCACGACTTTGCCGATCATGGGCGTGCGGCCCAAGCCGCCGCCGATGATCACTTCCACGCCCGTCACGCCGTCGCGTTCCACCATGCGCAGCCCGATGTCGTGGGCTTTGGTGACCGCGCGGTCATTGGGGGCACCGGTGACGGCGATTTTGAATTTGCGGGGCAAGAACTGAAATTCCGGGTGGTCTGTGGACCACTGGCGCAGCAGTTCCGCCACGGGGCGGGGGTCCAGCAGTTCATCGGCCGCAGCGCCCGCGAAGTGGTCCGCGGTGACGTTGCGGATGGTGTTGCCGCTGGTTTGAATGGCGTGCATGCCCACGTCGGCCAGCGCGTCCAGCATGTCGGGCACGTCTTGCAGCTTGGGCCAGTTGAATTGGATGTTTTGGCGCGTGGTGAAGTGCCCATATCCGCGATCCCAGCGGTCGCCGATCATGGCCAACTGACGCATCTGACGGCTGTTCAGCGTGCCATAGGGAATGGCCACCCGCAGCATATAGGCGTGCAGTTGCAGATACAGACCGTTCATCAAACGCAGTGGTTTGAATTCATCTTCCGTCAAAGACCCATCAATCCGCCGCGCCACTTGGGCGCGGAACTGCGCCACGCGGTCGCGCACGGCTTTGGTGTCAAAATCGTTGTAGGTGTACATATTATTCCGCTGCGATGGCTGTGGCCGCAAAGCTGGGCACGTGGGTCAGGACTTGGGGGGACGGGCCGTTCAGCTTGATGGCGTCGCGGCGGGTGATGGGGCGGATGGCACCCCCGTCCAAGGACACGGGGCAGACTTCGGCCCCCACAGCCACGCTTTGGGTCGTGCCCGCCACGGCCAGTTGGTCAGCGGCGTCTTTTGGGGCCAACACCAGGGCATCGGCCAAAGCGTCTGACCAGCTTTGATCTGCGGTCCAATAGACCACGTGGCCCCCCAGAAGATGGTTGCCGGAAATCACGTTGTGTTCAGATTTTGCCATCAGTTCGGTCCTACGGTTGCGTGAATGGGGGAAAGGGTTGGGGATTGCGGCAGAGCCGCGGGCGACGCGCCCACGCCTGGGATATGGGAATGTGACACGCCGTGGCGGCGCAGCAGCGCCAAAGCTTCGGCTGTGTCATCGGCGCTGTCTGTCAGGCGCACGATCTGTTCGCCGATCCGGGCGTGTTTTACGGCTTGTTCGTCCGTGCTGACATGCGCCGGCAGCACCAGGGCTTCGCGCCGGGCCAGTTCGCGGATGGCCGACGGCGTGCTGCGCGGGAAGATCACCACGTCGGCGTCGTGCAACGCCTGGCGGGTTTTGTGGGGCAACAGATCAGCTGCCCCTGGGCCGATGTCTGCCACCGTGATGTGGCCTGTGCGCGCGGGCTTGCCGATGTGGCGCAGGGCCAGGGTCTGCAGCACGCGCCGTGCTTCGCGGGCCCCGCCTGCCACCAGGGCTTTGGGGCCACGATGAAAGAAAAACTCTGTCCAGAAATCGCGCCGCGCCCGGCCGGGCGCAATGGCGTCGGCCACAGACCGCAGGGGTTTTGCCAAAGCGGCCAGGGTGCCCAAATCTTCAGGCAATTTTTCTTCCAGGTCCTTTTTGATGGCCCGGGCCACCACCGGGGCCGCGCCTTCGGTGCCGATGGCCACCACCACCGGGTCGCGGTCCACCATGGCGGCGGTGATGAATTCGGACGGGTCTGGTTTGTCCACCCAGTTGAACAGCGCGCCGTGGGGGGCGGCTGTGGCTTGGGTGGTTTGATTGACCGTGTCGTCTTCATCAGCGGCATAGATCATCCGCGCGCGGGCAGCGTCTGCATCCGTAAACGCGCGGGTGTGCAACAGGATTTGGCCCGCTTGCGCCATTTCCCGCAGGTCCGCATCAGGGGTCAGGGAGAAAACCTCTAACACGGCCTGCGTCTTCACCAACAAACGAAGTTTGGCCAAAGCCGTCTGACCACCGCCCACGATGGCGATGTGTTGTCCGGCAGTGTCGATGAAAATGGGAAAGTACTGCATTTGGCCTCCTGCTGAGACAGATATAGGAAATATTCCCCCATTTTCACCAGTATGGGGCTTTTGAAAGGACGAATATTCCAATATCAGATCGTCCGACGGGTGATTTTTCTGAAAGAGGCGAAAAGCAGCAATGGCAGTCCAAATCGATCAAACAGACCGGAAAATCCTTTCGCTGCTGCAGCAAGATGCAACGCTTTCTTTGGACGAAATCGCGAAATCTGTGGCGGCGTCTAAGACACCGGTGTGGAATCGCATCAAGAAAATGCGGGAAGCGGGGGTCATAAAACAGACCGTCGCGGTCCTGGATCCAGAAGCCCTGGGGTTAGAAGCGTGCTTTTTTGTGCTGATCCGCACGTCAGAACACGAAGCGGCCTGGCAGGCGACCTTTTTGCAAGCCCTGCACGACCGCCCCGAAGTGTTGGAAGCCCATCGGTTGGCGGGTGACATCGACTATATCTTGAAGGTGCGCGTGGAAAACGCCCGTGCCTATGACACGTTTTACCAGGCGTTGATATCCGAAGTGCGGGTGTTCAACGTCACGGCCTTGTTGTCGATGGAAGAAATCAAAAGCACCCACGCCCTGCCGTTGCCGGACTGAACCCAGACCGACACGCGGCGCAAAGACAGTCAGGCTTGGACCATCACTTTGCGCAGCCCGTGGAAATGATAGGTGTCGCCGTATTCGGGCGGGGCCACCAGCGACATATCTGGCAAAGCAGCGCGCAGGTGCCGCAATCCGATGTCCAGTTCCAGCCGCGCCAACGGGGCGCCGACGCAAAAATGGATGCCCGCACCAAACGACAGATGGGGATTGGCCTTGCGCGGACGGGTGGGGGTAAAGGCACTTGGCGCATCAAACACGGCCGGGTCGCGGTTGGCCGCCGCCAACATGCAGGCGACCTCCGTTCCGGCGGCAAGGCGGGTGCCGAACAGGTCCACGTCTTCGTACACCCAGCGGGTGAACATGTGCAGCGGTGGGTCGAAGCGCAAAATCTCTTCTATTGTGGTGTCGGTGATGGCGGGCCAGCCGTAGCGTGACAGGGCCAACACCCCGTTGCCCAGGGTGTGGACGGTGGCCTCGTGGCCCGCGTTCAGCAGCAAAATGGCGGTAGAGGTCAGCTCTGCGTCCGACAGTTTGTCGCCTGCATCGCGTGCGGCGATCAACGTGGACAACAGGCTGTCGTCAGGGGTGCGCCGTTTGTGGGCGATGATGTCGGCCAAAAATGCGCTGAAGTCTTGGGCGGCGCGTTCGGCGGCGGCTTCCACCTGGGGTGTGCGCCCGGCTTGATACATGGCCACCATGGCGTTGGACCAGGCCAAAAGGTCCGGGGCCGCGGCGTCTGGCACCCCCAAAAGCCGCGCGATGATCCGCACGGGCAAGGGTTTGGCATAGTGATCCAACAGATCGAAGGGCCCGGCGGGAACATGGTCCAGAAGATCACGGGCGACCGCTTCGATGTCTGGGGCCAAGTCGGCCACCGTGCGCGATGTGAACGCCCGCAGCACCAAACCGCGCAGCCGCGTGTGGGCTGGGGGTTCCAATTCCAACATCGAATGGGCTTCGATGCCCATCCAGGTGGCAATGTGCGATTGAAGCGCGGGGGCTTTGTCCGGCGGCGGCGTGCGCCCAAAGCGCTTGTCTGTCATGATGGCCCGCACCGCGCGGTGGCTGACGGCGGCAGCCATGGCATAGTCTTCCCAAAACACCACATCGCCTTTGGCGCGCATGGCATCGTACACCGGATAGGGGTCTTGGACAAAGCCCGGGTCTGTGGGGGATTGCGAAAAAGACTGCATGGGGTCATCCTTTCCAAGGTTTCCCACAGGGTGCAAGCCCCGCACCATAAGGCCAGTTGGCTTCGGGTTTCGGTCCAGCGGACCTGGGGGCTGTGAAAATCCGCGCCGAAACGCTATGGCAGGGGCAACCAAAGGACCGCCCCATGGACCCAATCACGCTGACCACCGAAATGATGGTCGTGCTGGCCGTTTTGGCCATCACGGTCACCTTGTTTGTCACTGAACTTTTTCGCATTGATCTGACGGCCATTGTGATCATGGTCACTGTCGGCTTGTTAAGCCAGGTGCCGGGGCTGGAAAATGTGGCCAACCCGGCGCAACTGTTTGACGGGTTTGCCTCTAACGCGGTGGTGTCGATTATCGCCGTGATGATCATCGGGGCCGGGTTGGACAAGACCGGGCTGATGTCCAAAGTGGCAGGGTTCATCCTGAAAATCGGCGGCAGCACGGAAACCCGCATCATTCCCATCATTTCGGGTACGGTCGGTGTGATTTCGTCGTTCATGCAAAATGTCGGCGCCGCGGCGCTGTTTTTGCCGGTGGTCAGCCGCATTTCTGTGCGCACCGAACTGCCCATGTCGCGGTTGTTGATGCCCATGGGGTTCTGCGCGATTTTGGGGGGCACCATCACCATGGTGGGCTCGTCGCCGCTGATCTTGCTGAACGATCTGATCGGGGTCGCCAACGCGGGCCTGCCTGCCGACGCGCAGATGGAACCATTTTCGCTGTTTTCCGTAACGCCCGTGGGCTTGGCCCTGGTGGTGACGGGCATTTTGTACTTCGTCATTTTGGGGCGGTGGGTGTTGCCCACCAAGGAAGCGGGCGACGATGGCCCGTCGTCCCAGTCGATGCGCGAATTTGTCAAACAGACCTATGGCATCAAGGCCGACATCTTTGAGGTGCACGTGCCCGAAGGGGCCATCATCATCGGCCATTCGCTGGCGGACTTGATGGATGCGCACCACATCTACATCATCGGGACGGACTACAAAGGCAAGCGGGTCGTGGCCCCCATGGCCCCCACGCGGGTCGAAGCGCCGTGCCGCTTGGCCATCCTTGGGCTGCGCCGGGTGGTGAAGGATTTCTGCGACGATTACGGGTTGGAATTGCAGCCGCGGTTGGAAAAATTTTCCGAAAGTTTTGCGCCCACAGTGGCGGGCGTGGCTGAACTGGTGATCCCGCCGGGATCCAGCTTGATCGGCAAAAGCCCGGCAGATGTGCGCATCCGCGCCACCTACAGCATGTCGCTGCTGGCGATCCACCGCGGCAAAGAAACGCTCAGCCACGTGGAAACACCGGATCACGCGGCGACCCAGATCACCAATGTGCCCCTGCAAGCGGGCGACACATTGGTGGTGCACACACCCTGGGACGCGCTGACGCGATTGACCAAGGACCGCGATTTCGTGGTGGTCACCAGCGATTTCCCGCAAGAGGAATTGCGCCCCCAAAAAGTGGGCTGGGCTTTGGCGTTTTTCGCGGTGGCGGTGGCGATGATTTTGTTCACCGACATTCGCCTGTCCTTGGCTTTGTTGACCGGGGCGGCGGGCATGATCGTCAGCCGCGTTCTGTCCATTGATGAGGCATATCAGGCCGTGGGGTGGAACACGGTGTTTTTGTTGGCCAGTCTGATCCCCCTGGGGGTGGCGGTGCAAAACACAGGCACAGCCGCCTGGATCGCGCAGCAGATTTTGGTCTTGCTGGACGGCTGGCCCATCTGGTCGTTGCAAGTGGGTATTGCAATTCTGGCCACGGTTTTCACCCTGGTGATGTCCAACGTGGGGGCCACGGTGTTGCTGGTGCCCTTGGCGGTGTCCATCGCCGTGGCCGCCGGGGCCAATCCAGCCATTTTTGCCCTGACGGTGGCGATTTCCACCTCCAATTCCTTCCTGATTCCCACCCACCAAGTGAACGCGCTGATCATGGGGCCGGGGGGGTACAAGGTCACCGACTTTGTCCGCTGCGGCGGGATCATGACCGTGCTGTTCTTGGTGGTGTCCATGGTGATGATGAACGTCGTCTTTTAAGGTGCGGGCTGTCGCCCGCCCTTGATGTTTTTGCGTTCAGGCCACGCAGGCCTTGGGGCTTTGCCCCAAACCCCAAGGTATTTTCAGCAAAATGAAGTTACTGGCGCGGCTTGGTGGTGTCCGGGTCATAGGGCGCAGTGTCCAAGACTTGGGCCGGGTGGGGTTTGCCGATGATGTCCACCATCAGGTCGCCGTGATCTGGCGTGACGAAGGCCAGCGCCAGGTTTTTGCCGGTGCGATGCCCCCAGGCGGCAGATGTGACTGTGCCCGCCAGCTTGCCATCTGACCACAGGCTGTCGCCGGGGTGGGGGCTTGCATGGGTGGCGTCGATGTCCAGCAGTTTGAGCTGGCGGCGCGGGGCGTCGCGCGCCAGCAGGGGGGCTTTGCCCAGGAAGTCTTTGTCGGATTTCACAAAGCGGTGCAGGCCGGTCTCAAAAGGGTCAAATTCTGTGATCAGGTCGGATTTCCAGTGCAGGTATCCTTTTTCAAGCCGCATGCTTTCCACGGCGCGGGCGCCGAACAGGTTGGTGGCCCCCGCCGCTTGCAGGGTTTGGAAGGCGGGCAGGGCTTGGGTCAGCGGCACATGGATTTCGTAGGCCAACTCGCCCGAGAAACTGACCGACATGACGGTGGCGCGCACAAAGCCCAGGTCAGCTTCGCGGCAGGATAACCAGGAGAAAGCCTCTGTCGACCAGTCGCCGGGGGCCGCTTTCGACAGGACCGTTCGCGCGTTGGGGCCCGCCAGCAGCAGGATGGTGTAGTCATTGGTCAGATTGCGGATTTTGATGTTGCTGCCCTTGGGCAGGTGCGCGGTCAACCAGTCCATGTCATGGAATTCGGATGCGGCCGCCGACCCGTACCAGATGCGGCCATCTGGCAGGTTTGCAATCGTCGCTTCGCCTTTCACGTTGCCGTCGTGGTTCAGCAGGTACCCAAGACCCACCTTGCCCGGCTTGCGCGGCACGCGACTGCAGATCATGTAATCCAGCCAGTCGTGTGCGCCGGGGCCTGTGATTTCAAAGCGGTTGAAGCCGTTGACCTCTGCCAAGCCGACATCGGTGTGCACGGCTTCCACTTCGGCGGCGATGACATCATGGGTGTTGTTGAAGGTATAGCTGTAGTCTTCTGCAAAGTCTGAGGTGGGCTTGATGTAATCCACCCGTTCCCACCCGTTGATGGGGGTGAATTCAGCGCCCGCTGCTTTGAACGTGTCATAGAGCGGTGTGACCTTCGCCGGGCGACCCGCAGGGCGGTGTTCGTGGGGGAAGGGGTGGCGGAATTCGTTTTGGTAATCTTGGATTGCAAACAGCGACGTCAGGCGTTCGGTGCAGTGCTGGGTGAAGCGGCGCGGGTCCAAGGCCCAGGTGTCATAGACCGCTTCGCCGTGAACGATTTGCTGGGCCAAAAGCCAGCCGTGACCGCCCCCTTCGCCAAGCCCAGCGCGCAGGCCGATGATGCAGAATGCGTTGCGTTTGCCGGGGATGGGCCCCACCAGGGGCGTGCCGTCGATGGTGTATGTGATGGGGCCGTTGACGATGCGCTTGATGCCCGCGTCTGCCACGCAGGGCATGCGGGCCATGGCCCCTTCCAGCACGTCCATGACGCGGTCCAGGTCGTCAGGGCACAGGTCCATCGTGAACTTGGGGTCGATCCCGTCCAGCCCCCAGGTTTTGCAGCCCTGTTCATAAAATCCGATCAGCAGCCCGTCCTTTTCTTGGCGGGAATAATAGTCGCTGATGGGGCAGCGCAGCAGGGGGATGCGTTGGCCAGCGTCGCGCACGGCGGGGATGTCTTCTGTGATGAAATACTGGTGTTCCATGGACGCAACAGGGTGTTCGACGCCCATCATTTTGCCCACCTCATTCACGCGGTATCCGCAGGCGTTCACCACGATTTCCGCGCGAATGTCCCCCTTGTTTGTGTGGACCGTCCAACTGTCATCTTGGTGTTGGGTCAGGTCGGTGACTTCGGTAAATCGGTACACTTCTGCCCCGGCTTGGCGGGCATGAAAGCACAGGGCCTGGCACAATTGCGCAGGGTCAATGTGGCCATCTGTAGGGTCCCACAATCCGCCCAGTAAGTTGTCGGTGGAAATCAGCGGGTGGCGGCGGGCGCATTCTTCGGCGTCGATCACCTCAAACT
>JAHDDS010000095.1 GCA_020629235.1 Planktomarina sp. | reverse complement strand
GGGATCGCTGTGGGGATTGAACGGGTGTAGGGTGCGTGAAGCAAACACACTCCAGGTTCGACACCGAACCTACGACTTCATTTTGCCAGAAATACCTCGGGTGAATTGTGCCATCGGCACAAGAGGGCAGCGCCCTTATGCCACCGCCCGACTTAACGCACATTGCCCCCACAACTCGCTCAACGCCCCCACAAGATGCGCGATGTCGGCATCGGTGTGGCGTGGGGATGGGGTGAAGCGCAGGCGTTCGGTGCCTTTGGGCACGGTGGGGTAATTGATTGGCTGGACGTAGATTCCGTATTGATCCAGCAGATATTCCGAAATCATCCGGCATTTTACCGGGTCCTTGATCATCACCGGCACGATGTGGCTGTCGTTGGCAAGATGCGGAATGCCCGCCTTATCCAAGGCCGCGCGCAGTTTGGCGACCTGGGCCTTTTGCCCGGCCCGTTCCACGCTGCTTTCTTTCAAATGCGCGATGGAGGTACGGGCGGCGGCGGCCACAGCGGGTGGCAGGGCTGTGGTGAAGATGAAGCCGGACCCGAAGGACCGGATGAAATCGCAGAGTGCTGCGGACCCGGTGATGTAGCCGCCGACGCAGCCGAATGCCTTGCCCAGGGTGCCTTCGATCAGGTCGATCCGGTGGGCCAGGCCCAGTTCCTCGGACACGCCACCGCCGCGCGGGCCGTACATGCCAACGGCGTGCACTTCGTCGATATAACTCATCGCGCCGTGTTTTTCGCAAACGTCCAAAATCGCCGCGATCGGGGCGATGTCGCCATCCATGGAATAGACACTTTCAAAGGCCACGATCTTGGGTCGGTCACCGCATGCCGCCAGCTTGCGGTCCAGGTCGGCCACGTCGTTGTGGGACCAGATCACTTTATCGCATTTCGCGTGGCGAATGCCTTCGATCATAGACGCGTGATTGCCTGCATCGGACAAAATCACCACGTCGGGAATTTTCGCCCCTAAGGTGCCCAAGGTTGTCCAGTTGGACACATATCCTGATGTGAACAAAAGTGCGGCGTCTTTGCCGTGCAGATCGGCCAATTCAGACTCTAACAACAGGTGATCGTGGTTGGTGCCGGAAATGTTGCGGGTGCCGCCGGCCCCTGTGCCAGACCTGTCCACGGCTTCCTTCATGGCGGCGATGACTTTGGGGTGTTGGCCCATGCCCAGATAGTCGTTGGAACACCAAACGGTCACGTCCCGCTTGCCATTCGGCGTGTGGTTGGCAGCTTTGGGGAACTTGGCGGTGTCGCGTTCCAGTTCCGCGAAATAGCGGTAATTGCCTTCGGATTTCAGCTGATCCAGGGCGTGTTCAAAAAATGCATCGAAGCGCATGTGGCAGGCACCGTTGGGTTGGGGTCCAATTTAGAATGCATCTAAAGTGGAATCACCACGGGTTCAATTGGAACGAAATGTCACGCTTTGGCCGGACCTGCATAGGGGCGGCTGAAGACAGGGCTTTGCAGCGTTGATTGATCTGGCTGGTATTCATACCCGCCCAAATCAAAATCCGCCAAAGCGGCCGGGTCCTGCACCCGATTTTGCACCATGAAGCGCGCCATTGCCCCACGGGCCTTTTTCGCAAAGAAAGACACTGTTTTGGCCGTGCCGTCCTTCACTTCCAGAAATTGCGGCGTGATCACGCGCAGCTTCAGCGCCTTTAGGTCAACCGCGCCAAAATATTCCTGACTGGCGCAATTCACCAAAACATCTGTATCTTGCGCTGCCGCTTGGGCATTCAACGCCTTTGCGATGTCCGCGCCCCAATATTCATACAGCGATTTGCCGCGGCGGGTTTTCAGACGGCTGCCCATTTCCAGGCGATAGGCTTGGATCTGATCCAACGGGCGCAGCACGCCATACAGACCAGACAGAATACGCAACCTGTCTTGGGCGTATCGCATATCATCATCGCTGAACGTCGCCGCTTCCAACCCTTGGTAAGTGTCCCCGGCAAACGCCAAAGCAGCGGGGCGCACAGCATCGGCGGCTGGCGCATCAGAATACGCTTTGAACCGGTCACGATTCAGCCGGGCCAAATCCGGGCTGATGTGCATCAAATCTTGCAGGCCCTGCAACGTCAGCCCACGGGCAGTTTTGGCCAAACTCAAAGCTTCCTTCCCGAAATCTGGGCGGGTCAAATCGGCCCGATCCACAGGCGACCAATCCAGCTTTTTCGCGGGCGAGATACAGACAAGCATGACAGACCTCCATCAAGGGTTATCGACAGATAGCGCATTGCTTGGGGGGTGCAACAGCGACCGGTTTCACCCAGTCTGCGCGCCATTCAAAACAGCAAGAAACGCATCACCGAACCGGTCAACCCGTGCATCGTCCATACCGGGAATGCGCCTAAGTTCATCAAGGGTGCGCGGGCGCATTTCAGACAGATTGCGCAGCGTGGGTTTCGAACAGGTCAACGGCTTTTGCGTGCCCATGGGGCCGTGCTGCAGGTCCACTTGGGCCGCCAATAATGCATCATAAATGGCACCTGCATCGGTCAACGCCAGCTTGCGGCGCATGGGGTGCACTTTGTCTTGCGCGCCTGTGATCACTTCCAAAAATGCGGTGCCGTAACTTTCCAATTTCTTGGCACCCACGCCCGACACTCGGGCCATGGCGTCCAAGCTGTCAGGGCGCAGTTCGGCCATTTCGATCAAAGTCTTGTCATTGAAAATGATGTAGGCGGGCACGCGCTGCGTTTCCGCCAAGGCGCGGCGCTTGGCTTTCAAAGCAGACAACAGCGGCGCGTCTTCTTCTTTCACCAAGGCTTTGACGGCGGGACGACGGGCCGAGGTTTTGATGGTATCGCGCCGCAGTGTGATTTGCGCTTCGCCCTTTAACAGGGGCCGCGCATTTTCGGTCATCCGCAAGGCACCGTGGCGTTCTGGATCTGGGCGCATCAAATCACGGCCCATCATCTGACGAAAGACGGCCTGCCATTCAGATCTGGACAGATCGGTGCCAACCCCAAATGTGGGCAATTCATTGTGGGCGCGGGCTTTCACTTTGTCGGTTTCATTGCCCAACAAAATGTCGATCAAATGCCCAGCCCCGAACCATTCCCCCGTGCGCAAAGCCGCCGACAACGCCATCCGCACGGGCGTGGTGGCATCAAATACGTCGGGGGGCGTTTGGCACAAATCACACGTGCCGCAGTCCACGCCGTGTTCATCAAAGTACGCCAGCAGGGTCTTTCGACGGCATTCCAATGCTTCCGCCAACCCCAAAAGCGCATTCAAGCGGGCATGATCCGCCATTTTGCGTTCGGCGGGGGCAAGCCCTTCGTCAATCTGCGTTCGGCGCAAACGGATGTCATCTGGGCCGTACAGTGTCAGCGTATCTGCAGGTGCCCCATCCCGACCCGCGCGTCCAATTTCTTGATAGTATGCTTCGATCGATTTGGGCAAATCCGCGTGGGCCACCCAGCGCACATCGGGTTTATCGACGCCCATGCCGAATGCCACCGTGGCACAAACGATCAAGCCGTCTTCGATCTGGAACCGGCGTTCTACGATGCGGCGGTCTTCGGCCTCCATCCCGCCGTGATAATGGCAGGCGCTGTGGCCTGCGTCCGCCATGGCTTTGGCCAGCGTTTCGGTCTTGGCCCGTGTCCCGCAATAGACGATCCCCGCCTGCCCCTTGCGGGCGGCGGCGAAGTTCAAAATCTGCTGGCGCGGTTGGTTTTTGGCGGCGAAGGCCAGATGCAAGTTCGCGCGATTGAACCCCCGCAGGAAAGACTGCGGGGCTTCCCCATCAAACAGCTTGGCCACAATTTCGGTGCGGGTTTCTTCATCTGCGGTGGCTGTGAACGCGGCCAAAGGCACGTTTAACGCGCGGCGCAGTTCCCCAATGCGCAGATAGTCCGGGCGGAAATCATGGCCCCATTGCGACACGCAGTGGGCTTCATCCACCGCGATCAGGCCCACGTTAATCTTGTGCAACATCCCCAAAGCGGACCCAGCCGCCAAACGTTCCGGCGCCATATAAAGCAGCTTCAACTGCCCTGCGTGCAAGGCATCCCAAACGGCATCCGTTTCTTCATCGGTGTTGCCCGACGTCAGCGCCCCGGCGGATACCCCTGCCGCCTGCAACGCACGCACTTGGTCCCGCATCAACGCGATCAGCGGCGAAATCACCACCGTTACCCCGTCGCGCATCAGCGCGGGCAGTTGATAACACAAGGATTTGCCGCCGCCGGTGGGCATGATGGCCAGAACATTCTGGCCTGCCACGACGGCTTCCACCACTTCGCCCTGGCCAGGGCGAAAGTCAGCAAAGCCAAAGACTGTTTGCAGTGTCTGTTTCAAGTCCATGCCGGACACCTGTACCGACATGGGCCAGAACTTAAAGCCCGATCAGAATCCGTTCGATTGCAAAGATGGCAAACAGGGCCACCAAGGGCGACAAGTCGATACCGCCCAAGTCCGGCATGAACCGGCGGATGGGGCCATAAAGCGGCTCTAACAAGCGTTGAAGCGCATTCCAAATCTGCCCCACAATGGGTTGATAGACGTTCAAAACCCCGAAAGAGATCAGCCAGCTCATGATGAAGTGCGCAAAGATGAACATCTTCACGATCCCCGTGGCCATCAGCAGAATGTCGATCAATGCGTTCATCATACCCTCCGTCGTTGGGCGATAGTTATGCACCCCCGACCGCGCCCGCAAGCCTGTTCCGCAGGGTCATGGTTGACGCGCCAGCAAGGCCACCCAAGTTGTGCCGCAGGAGGCACGCCAAATGTACCCATTCATCCGCCTGGCTTGGCAATTCTTCAAACACCGCAAGGATCCAAAGTTGCCACCCACAGGCACCCACGAAAGCCGCCATTTCTGCCTGCCCCAAGACATCGATCTGTGGTGGGAACTGAACAATGGCCGCACCTTGACGATGTACGACATGGGGCGTTTGCCCCTGGCGATGCGCGTGGGGTTGATCAAGACTTTGCGGCAAAACAAGTGGGCCCTGACCATGGCAGGCTGTTCGGTGCGGTATCGCCGTCGCATCCGCATGTTCGAAGCGTTCACCATGAAAAGCCGGGCCGTGGGGTGGGACGACAAGTTTGTTTATCTTGAACAGTCCATCTGGAAGAAATCAGGCGAATGCGCAGGGCATATTTTGTACCGCAGCGCCGTGACCGACCGCAGCGGCATCGTTGCCCCAACCCGCGTGATGGAAGCCTTGGGCATGGACACAGCGTCCAACCCCCTGCCCGATTGGGTCAAGGCCTGGATCGAGGCGGATGCCCACCGCCCTTGGCCCCCCATGTCCACGACTTGATCGCTGCCCCCGGGTAATTCTTGCTTTTGAAACCAGGCTGACCCAAGGTCACCGGAAAAGAAAAGACCGGGGGGAAACATGGCCAATTCAATGGTGGAAGGCGTCAGCCTGAAGAAACGCGTCTGGGGGTGGATGGCCTTCGACTGGGCGACACAACCGTTCTATACTCTGGGCCT
>JAHDDS010000024.1:16679-31786 GCA_020629235.1 Planktomarina sp. | reverse complement strand
GTGCAGCCGACAGAGCGGGCCAAAGCCCTGCTACCAGAGGCCGAAGCGGCCTTACGACACCTTGATGCAATGTTTGAGACGCCCGCTTATGATCCGACCTCAGATACTGGAACGCTGCGCATTGCTGCAACGGCCGTGGAACGTACCGTTGTCATTGAACCAATGTTGAAACATGCGCTTGTCCACGCGCCCAACCTGACCTTTGAAATCATGCGCCCCGGTTCGCTGTTCGAGACCGTACAAAACCTGCAGGACGGCGCGTTGGACTTCTGCTTTATGCCGCTCGATGAAGCGAAGGGTGATGGCATTATGCAGCGGAAGTTGTTCAGCTTCCAAAACGTCATCTACTTTGATCCCAAACACCCCATGCCGGAAAACGATTTGGATGCCTTTTGTGCGCGGCCCCATGCGCGCATCGCCCTCGGCCCCGATGCAAGTTTCGCCATTGATCAGCGCTTGGCAAAGATGAAGCGCAAGCGAAAGGTTGTGCTGCAAGTGCCCGATTTCGATAGCGCACTCACATTGATCAGGGGTACGGACATCATCGTGACCTTGCCGGATGTTCTTTCGGCGCCTGACTTAAAGAGCATCAATCCCCCCTGGGCAGCTGCGCCGCTGAACATTGGCCTATGCTGGCACGCACGCAGCCAAACCTCTGCACGGCACAGCCATTGGCGGCGGGTGTTGGCAGAGATTGCCAAAGGCTTGAGTGCGATGCGTTAAACGGTTGCGACAACGCAATTGCCTACCGTGTTCATCCTGTTGAGACAGGCCACATAATTTTGAAGCGTTTGTAGTTGGGAAATAGGAGTGCTTTTTCGATTTCGGCATGCACGGCAGCCTAGTCCCAAATCGAAGAAATATCGTTGGGAATTTGCACTTGAACGCACCTAGCTGTTTTCCGGAAACCAACATGGCAAAGCTATGCTCCAAGATTGAAAAATCCGTTTTGGAATTATCGAGCCTACGCAGCTAGTCGTGCATGCTTGGGCAATTCAAGGAATAATACCGCGCAGTTTTTGATGCCTGCTTGAGCCAATGACGCCGCCAATTCAGTGCCGTTACACCTGAGTACTTTTTGGTTTTCTTGCTGAGCGTTTGCCACGATTGTGATCGCCACTTGGCGTGCCAGACCGTTTGTATGCAGTTCGGATTCGATTTTCTTTGCCATCTGAACGCCCATGTAAATGGCAACACGGCTTCCTCCGCGCAGGTGGTAAAGCCAATCGGACCCTTCACTTCCTTCTGCTGAACTAGCGGTTGCCAATACCACTGAATTGGATTTGCCCCGTTCCGTCAAAAATGCGCCCGCAGCAGCGCTTGCACCACTGGCAGCCGTAACGCCGGGCACGATTTCATAGGCCATACCAGCTTCTGTCAATGCCGCGACTTCCTCTGCCCCGCGGGCAAAAATGCAAGGATCGCCTCCCTTAAGGCGTACGACGCGAAGGCCCCTTTTCGCAGCGGACACAAGGACTTGGTTTATCTTTTCTTGCGGCCAAGCGTGTGCGCCAGGGACTTTGCCCACATATACGCGTTCGGCATCACGGCGCGCCAGTTCCAGGACGGCTGGATCGACCAAACGGTCGTAAAAGATGATGTCCGCCTCCTGCAAGCGCTGCACACCGCGCAGGGTGATCAAATCGCTGGACCCAGGCCCAGCGCCCACCAATGACACCTGTGCCGGGGCAGCGGCAGTGAAGTCACCTGTTTCGATGGCTTTCTTAAGGTCTTTGGCGGCATGGGCCTCCTGCCCGTTTTTGAATTTCTGACGGATCGGGCCAGAAAACACCCATTTCCACAGATCCCGCCGTTTGCGTGGCGCCAATCGAAAGGCCGCCAGATCACGCAACCGTCCAGCCAAGGCGGCCAGTTCACCCAGCCGAGGTTCCAGCATTTGTTCGATTTGGGTTTTGATTTGACGTCCCAGAACGGGTGCTGTGCCTTCTGTGCCGATTGCCACAACCACCGGGTCCCGGTCGACAATCGACGGCGTGATCGCATCACACAGGTCAGGCTGGTCCACAACGTTGACCAAGGCCCCTGCCCGTTTGGCTAAGTCATGGATCGCCGCATCCAATCCAGGGCAGCCGGTGGCAACAAAGGTCAAACCAGCCGCCTCGAAGCAGTCAGGTGTGATTGGAATGTTGAGCCATTCAATGCGACCCTGGTCGGCCAGGGCTTTCAGCTCTGCCTCTAATTCATCAGCCAAAACAACGACCCGTGCTTGGGTCTTAAGGATCAATCGGCACTTTTGCGCGGCCTGTTCTCCACCGCCGACGATGACAACGCGGCGGTCAACCATTTGTAAAAACATGGGAAAGGTTTTCATGAGCGCGCCTCCTTATTCAGCCGCGACTGCTTTGGCGTGAAGTGCGAGCAAGGCACTCAGCTCAGGTTTGCAACTGCCGCAGCTGGTACCTGCTTGGGTGCACAAGCCCAGGGCTTCGACGGTTGCAGCACCCTGTGAAATGGCAGTTTTGAGTGTGTTCGCTCCTACGCCCATACAGGAACAGACAAGGGCCCCAGGGTCCGGAACATCCGCGACAGGACGGCCCGACAGACTGGCCAGTGTGGGCGCTGTGCCGATTTGCGCGATCACATGGGGCCGTGACAAAATCACAGGCTTGGGCGACAAAAAAAGGATATCGGTGATGACCCCATCGCAGACACGGCTGAGCCGTCGCAGGCCCGTGGCTTCGTCTGTCAGCTCCGTCACCTCCCCCGCTTTGCGACCGGTCAGTTTCTGAAGAAGCCCATTCAGTGTGTTGGGCATCTTGTCCCCGGCCAATTCCGCTTGCCACCCTGTGACGGTGGCAGCGATGGCGGCAAAAGGGGTTGTCGGTTGCGGTGTGTTTTGACTGGCCAGGAAGCCGAACCAGGCGGCCTCGTACCGTTTTGCCGACACGCGCCCCGCTTTTAGCGCAGGCTGACCTGACGTCGGATCTTGGCCCACCTCTACCACTGCGTTCACCCAACTCTGCCCCGTCCGCTGGCGTGTCCAATGCATCGGCGCGAACAGTTGACCCTTTGGGGTTTTGTCGGTCACCAAGGCCCGGAACAGGCCCGTGTTTTCGCCGCATTTCAGCGCAACAATCTCTGCCACAGACAGGCCCATAGCCTTGGCATCACTTGGATGGATTTCGACATATGGCTCCGCCAGATGCGCGCCTAGACTTGGCGCGCGGCCCGTTCGGGTCATTGTGTGCCACTGGTCGCGAATGCGCCCTGTGTTCAGATGGAAGCCCAAGCCTGGCGTTTGTTCTGCAGCTTTGACCGGGATCATCTTCGCCTTTTTGTCTGGGTGATAAAATGCACCATCTGCGAAGAAGCGCGTGTTGTTTTGCGGCCATTGCGTGGGGTCTAGGGTTTCATAGTCGGTGTTTTCAAAGGCGCTGAGTTTTAGGTCGAGATCAAATCCCTTTGCCGCTTTCGACAGTTCGACATATTCCGCAAAAATCTGAGCGGGGTCAGAATATTGGAAGGCATCTCCCCAACCCATGCGGGTGGCAACGTCGCAAATAATCGCCCAGTCCGGACGGGCTTCCCCAAGCGCAGGAAGGAAACTGCGTTGGCGGCTGATGCGACGTTCGGAATTTGTCACCGTTCCGTTCTTTTCACCCCAGCCCGTGGCGGGCAACAAAACTTGGGCCAAATCGCCCGTATCCGTACGTTCCAATATGTCGGTAACGACTGTGAACGGCACGGTCTTGATCGCATCCGCCACGCCGTTGGCATCGGGCAAACTGATTGCCGGGTTTGTGGACATAACCCAAAGGGCTTTGATCTTGCCATCGGCGCAGGCCTTGAACAGGTCCACGGCTTTCAGGCCCGGTGTAGAGCATATGGTTGGGCTGTTCCAAAACCCTTGCACCAGGTCACGATGGTCCGCGTTCCCAATCTCAAGATGGTTGGCCAGCATATTGGCCAGCCCCCCAACTTCGCGCCCGCCCATGGCGTTTGGTTGGCCGGTGACTGAAAATGGCCCCATGCCGGGGCGGCCAATACGACCAGTGGCCAGGTGACAATTCAGGATGGCGTTTACCTTGTCAGTCCCCACGACCGATTGGTTCACCCCTTGCGAATACACCGTTACGACCTTTTGCGTTCCAGCCCACAGGTCGTAGAATTTTTGAAGATCCGCTTGGCGCAGCCCAATGCTGGCCAAATCGCTGGCCTGCGCCTCAGCTAAGGCCCCATCAAAACCGTTCACATGGGCTGACACATACGCTTGATCCACATGCCCTTTCGCCGCCAAATGCGCCAGTAAACCGTTGAACAGCGCCACATCACCGTCTGGCGCAACCGCCAAATGCAAATCCGAAATATCGCACGTAGCAGTCTGCCGGGGGTCGATGTTGACCACTTTCATCCCAGGCCGCGCGGCCTTTGCAGCCACAACGCGCTGGTACAGAACTGGGTGACACCACGCCAGGTTAGAGCCGACCAAGACCAGCAGGTCTGCCTGCTCTAAGTCTTCATAGGTGCCCGGAACCGTATCCGTCCCAAACGCCCGCTTATGCCCCGCCACGGACGAGGCCATGCAGAGCCGCGAATTTGTGTCGATGTTCGCGGACCCAATGAACCCTTTCATCAACTTATTGGCGACATAGTAATCTTCGGTCAGCAACTGCCCGGACACATAAAACGCAACTGAATCTGGCCCGTGGTCACGAATGGCTGACTGAAACTGCTCTGCCACCAAATCCAGGGCGGTGTCCCAATCAGCGTCCTGGCCATTGATCCGGGGTACGGTCAATCGGCCTTCCGGGCCGATTGTTTCGCCCAAGGCAGCACCCTTGGAACACAACCGCCCGAAGTTCGCAGGGTGGTCCGGATCACCTTTGATGGTGCCATCCGCGTCCGCCAAAACCCCGCAGCCCACGCCGCAATACGGGCATGTTGTGCGGGTCAGGGTCATTCTGCAGCCACCTGCGTGGTCAGCTTGGACGCGTCCAGCAAGATACGCCCATTTTCCACCTGCGCCCCGTAAGTCTCAACCGATCCTTCGTCCGGCCCTTGGACCAATCCCGTCTCAAGACTGATGACCCAATTGTGCAGCGGACAGGTCACGGACACCCCATGCACGATCCCCTCTGCCAAGGGCCCCTGTTTGTGGGGACAAGCGTTGTCGAGGGCAAAAACCTCATCCTCAGCTGTCCGGAACACAGCCACACAACCGTGCGCCGTTTTCACCATCCGCGCGCCCCGTTGGGGAATGTCTTCCAAGGCGGCGATGTCGATCCAAGTGGTCATTCCGCAGCCTCCAACACCAAATTCGCAATGGGTTGATATGTTTCGGCCTCTTCCTCAACATGCTGCGCCCAGGGGTCTTTTTGATAGATCGTCTGGGACAGATCAAAGCGTTCCACCAGGGCCTGGCGATTGTCCAAATCGTCCACCACTTGCTCAATCACCCAATCCAGCCCGAACTTGTCGACCCATTTGTACATGCGGTCCAAGTATTTGGCGGTTTCACGATACAGCTGAATTGCGGCGATGGTCAGTTGCATCGCCTCCTCTTCCGTCTCTACCTGGGCCAGTGGCTGAATTTCTTTCAAGTCCATCCCAGCGGCCCCGCCGATCCCGATTTGAAAGCCTGAGTCCACGCAAACAATGCCCACGTCCTTACACGTCGCTTCAGCACAGTTGCGCGGGCAGCCAGAGACCCCCAACTTCACCTTATGCGGGGTCCAAGACCCCCACAGGGCTTTCTCCAACTTGATGCCAAGGCCCGTGGAATCTTGCGTCCCAAAGCGGCAGTGGTCTGTGCCCACGCAGGTTTTCACCGTTCGCAACCCCTTGGAATAAGCATGGCCCGACACCATCCCAGCTTTGTTCAGATCGGCCCAAATGTTCGGCAAATCTTCACCCTTCACGCCCAGCAAGTCGATCCGCTGACCACCCGTCACCTTCACCGTCGGCACATTGTATTTGTCCGCCGCATCGGCAATCGCGCGCAATTCATTTGCGTTAGTGATCCCACCCCACATGCGTGGCACGACAGAGAAGGTGCCGTCTTTCTGAATATTCGCGTGCTTACGTTCGTTAATGAACCGCGACTGAGGGTCATCGAGGTATTCCAACGGCCAGTCAGCAATCAGGTAGTAATTCAACGCAGGCCGACACTTCGCGCAACCGTCCACGGTTTTCCACCCAAGCTCTTGCCAGACAGACACCATCGACTTCAGCTCCTGGGCCTTAATCATCCGCCGAACGTCTTCATGCGTCAGATCAGTACAGCCGCACATGGGTTCCGCCGCAGGCAAGACGAAATCATCGCCCAGGGTCGTGGCCAAGACTTGTTCCACAAGTCCCGTACACGTCCCACAACTGGCAGACGCCTTGGTGGTGGCCCGCACAGCGCCGAGGTCCGTCGCGCCGTTTTCGATGGCCGTTACAATTGTCCCTTTGCAGATTCCGTTGCAACCGCAGACCTCCGCATCAAGCGGTAAGGCTGCAACGGCTGCTAAAGGGTCCATGTCACCGCCGCCCTGATACGCAGGTCCAAAGATGACGGTTTCGCGCATGTTTGCGATGTCAGTTTTGTCTTTGATCAGGCCAAAGAACCAATTGCTGTCGGCGGTGTCGCCATACATAACCACGCCGATCAATTTGTTGTCTTCGATGACCAGGCGGCGGTACACACCACGTGCAGGATCGCGGAACACAATATCTTCGCGCCCTTCCCCATCGGCGAAATCACCCGCGCTGAACAGGTCACAGCCCGTGACCTTCAGCTTGGTCGCCAGTTCCTTTTGAACGAAGGTGCCTTCCTCCTCCATCAAGGTTTTCGCGGCCACTTTGGCTTGGTCATAGAGCGGGGCCACAAGGCCAAAGATCGCCCCGTTGTGTTCCACGCATTCACCAACGGCCAAGATATCTTCGTCGGACGTGATCATCTGATCGTCCACGTGGATGCCCTTGCCCACGGCCAATCCGGCATCTTGCGCCAGGGCCACATTCGGGCGGATGCCCACAGCCATGACCAACAGATCGCACGGCAATTCGGTGCCATCATCGAGCAACAGGGCCTTGACCTTGCCATCTTCGCCCAGAATTTCTTTGGAGTTGGCAGCGCATTTGATGTGAATGCCTTTGTCCACCAGCGACTTGCGCAACAAATATCCCGCGGCCTCATCCAACTGGCGTTCCATCAGCCACGGGTTGATGTGGACAACGGTCACATCCATGCCCCGAAAGCGCAGACCGGCTGCCGCCTCAAGTCCCAGCAAGCCGCCACCAATCACAACCGCCTTACTGCCCTCCTCGGCGGCAACGTCGATCATACGGTTGGTGTCTTCCAAATCGCGGTAAGCGATCACACCGTCCAAATCATGGCCCGGCAGTGGGATGATGAACGGGTTCGACCCCGTGGCAAACATCAGTTTGTCGTAAGGCACCTCCCCCTTTTCACCGACAACAACTTTGCGGGCGCGATCAACCGAAATGACCTTTTCGCCAAACCGGCAGTTCACCCCGTGGCTTTCGTACCAATCGGCATCGTGTGTGACGATTTCTTCGTATGTTTTCTCACCCGACAAGACAGGCGAAAGCATGATCCGGTTGTAATTTCCACGCGGTTCCGCGTTGAACAGGGTCACGTCCCATGCCCCTTCGGCAGCATCGAACACGTGTTCCAGCGCCCGGCCAGAGGCCATTCCAGCGCCGATGACGACAAGTTTTTTCATCTTGGGCTCCATTCAGCAGTACCAGGCGACCACATGGGCCAACCCGTCGCGGTTAAAGATCGGCAAAGCGACCATGGATTGATATTTTGCAGGCAGTCCCGCCTTCTGGCGCGTGGCCTTTGGGTGGCCCGTGGCCAGCACGCTGCCGATGGGGCCTTGGTGCGGCTTGGCTTGCCGGGGATGTTCGTGGTCCCACAGCGCGCCTTCCCGGGCGCAAATGCCGTCAGCCAAAACGGCCCCACCACCGCTGCCCACTTTGTTGGGGCGAGCGTCCCAAATCTCAAACCGTTGCGCCAATGGCGTGCCTTCAGCCGACAACATTGCAACGACGTAAGTGGCCCCCGACGGCGTTGGGATCGGCATCCCAAGACCGTTCTTGAACCCAACGTCCCCCGCGCTGGCGGCGCGTTTAAACTGTTTGGCGGACCCCAGATTGCGCATAATCATCGGCGTGTTGGCGGCCCAAACACCGCCGGGCATACCTTGTCCGCGGGGGAAGCTGGCTTTTTTGGAAACTTCCTCAAACGATTTGGCCGCACCGTAATATCCGTCGTCCCAGGTCAAGACGCCGTCCTTTTCGGCCCAGACTTCGATGGCACCAACACGAGTTTCATCATCACTGCACAGGGTCACCAAAACGGCCCGCAAATCTTTGCCGTCAAACACAGGGATCGCGACTGCGGCAGTCAGCCCCGCAGCTGCGGCGGCCTCAGTCCGTTTGAAATACGTGCCTTCGAACCCCTTCAAAACCACTGGCTTTTCATCGGCCCAGGCTTTGCCAGGCAGACCTTCACCCTTGGCGAAACTCTCCGCGCCAGAGGCTGCTTTGAAGTCATCGAGTTCCCCGTAATCCCCACTGGCCAGGACCAGTTTTGCCCCGTCAGGCACCCACACTTCGGACACTTGAACGAAAGTGCGATCAGGAATTTCTATGCTTCCATCCATCCCTAACCCTTTCACTCAGCCGCGATGGCGGCTGTTTTGGGTTTGGGCTTTGCGCCGTGCTCGTACTCCTCAAGAAAATCAAGCACTTGCTGGCGATAAGCATAGTAGTCTGGATGTTCCAACAGCGCCTTGCGAGTCCGTGGGCGTGGCAAGTCAACGTCGACAATCTTGCCGATGGTCGCCTGCGGGCCGTTGGTCATCATCACCACACGGTCAGCCAGCAAAATCGCCTCATCCACGTCATGGGTCACGCAGATCGCTGTGACCTTGGTGCGCGACCAGACCTCCATCAGCACTTCTTGAAGCTCCCACCGGGTCAAGCTGTCCAGCATCCCAAAGGGTTCATCCAGCAGCAGCAGTTTCGGCGACAAAGCAAACGCCCGCGCGATACCGACCCGTTGCTTCATGCCGTTCGACAGCTCTGACGCCATCTTGTCCATGGCATCGCCCAGACCGACCCGTTCAAGGTAGTATTCCACCACGTCCAACTTCTCGGCCCGGCTGGCTTTGGGATACACTTTGTCCACCCCAATCGCGACGTTCTGCTTGGCGGTCAACCAGGGGAACAAGTTCGGGGATTGGAAGACAACCGCGCGTTCAGGATCCGCCCCTTCAACGTCATAGCCGTCGAGTTTGATGACACCTTCGGAAATCTCATTCAGGCCCGCCACCATGGTCAGGACCGTGGACTTCCCGCAACCCGAATGGCCGATCAGGGAGATAAACTCACCTTTGTCCATCTTCAGATCGAAATCCTCGACAACGGTTAACGGACCTTTGGGCGTGGGATAAACTTTGTGGACTTGGGAAAAATCCAAGAAACGGTTTTCGATCAGAGCCTTAGAGGCATCAGCGACGGCTTTGGGTACGCCGTGGATCGGTGTGACGTCTGGAAGGGTTTTGGTGCCTTCAACCTTCGCCTCAATCCCCACGTCCATCAGGTATTTGGTGACCACAGACCGCAGGCGTTTGAATTCAGCGTCATTGTTCATGGCCATCCGATCGCGCGGGCGTGGGATGTTCACCTTGAATTGCGCGCCCAACGTCCCGTCAGGGTTCAGGGCGATGATCCGGTCGGCCATGATGATGGCTTCGTCCACGTCATTGGTGATCAGAACACAGGTCTTTTTGTCCGCGTCCCAGATGTTGACGATCTCATCCGCTAGGTTGGCCCGTGTCAGCGCATCCAACGCCGACAAAGGTTCGTCCAACAGCAGCATTTCCGGATCCATCGCCAAGGCGCGGGCCACGTTGACCCGTTGGCGCATGCCACCTGACAGTTCCGCAGGGCGGCGGGTTGTTGCATGGCCCAGGCCAACCATCTTCACATAATGGCTAACCTTTTCGTCTTTCTCTGCCGATGACAGGTCCGGGAACATCGTGTCCACCGCCAAGCGCACATTCCCGTTCACCGTCAACCAAGGCATCAGGGAATAGCTTTGAAAAATCACCCCCCGTTCCGGCCCAGGCTCAGTAATCGGCTTACCCTTGAAGGTCACTTCCCCTTCGCTGGGCAATTCCAAGCCTGACATCAGGTTCACCAATGTGGTCTTGCCGGTGCCCGAGAAGCCAAGGAAGACAAGGAACTCTCCCTCCTCTACTTCCAAGTTGATGTCTTTGAGAACTTCGGTCTTGGTGGCCCCTGCGGTGAAGGATTTGGAGACATTTTTGAATTTCATAATACCCATGTCGATCACCGATTGTTTGTGAAGGTGAACATGGACTGGATGGCGTACATCAGACGGTCCAACAGGAAGCCGATGATGCCGATGGTGAAGACCGCAACCATGATTTTGGCGAGGGATGAGCTGGAGCCGTTTTGGAATTCATCCCAGACGAACTTGCCCAGCCCTGGGTTCTGCGCCAGCATCTCGGCCGCGATCAAAACCATCCATCCAACGCCGAGGGAGAGGCGCAGACCGGTGAAGATCAGCGGCAGCGCGGATGGTAATACAAGTTTCGTAATCTTGGTATAGGTGTTCATTTTCAGAACTTTGGAGACCGAGATCAGGTCCTTATCAATCGACGCCACGCCAAGTGCGGTGTTGATAAGCGTTGGCCACAGGGAGCACAGCGTAACGGTGATGGCCGACGTCAGGAAGGATTTGGCAAACCAGCTGTCCGGTCCGGCGGCATAAGTGGCGGATACGACCATCGTCACAATCGGCAACCACGCCAATGGGGACACGGGCTTAAATATCTGGATCAGCGGGTTAATCGCAGCATTCACTGTGGCGCTGAGGCCCGCAGCAATACCCAAGGGAATGGCCACGACGGATGCGATCAAGAAGCCGAAGAACACGGTCTTAATCGACGTCCAGATTTGGTCATAATATGTGGGTTTGCCGGTATAGGTGCGGATCTTCACGCGATCCTCTTGCCCATCGGCAACCAGTTTGGCGTTACGCTGCTCTTGGCGTTCGTAAAAGGCGGCTTCTTTTTCACCTTCACGCACAGCGTCTTCATGCAATTTCCCAACCTGCTCTACAACTTGCGCTGGCCCTGGGATGGCGCCCAGCGAAGTTTGCACTTGCGGCGCCAATGTGGCCCAAGCGGCGATAAACAAGAAAATCGCCAACAGTGGCACACCCAGCAAACGCCAGATTTCTGAATACTGCGCCTTGGGATTATCGCCAGCGGCGGCTTTCAAAATGGGGGTCAGCCAGGCAAGGCCCAGCACTTGGAACCATTTGTCGGCTTTGTTGATGCGGGCGAAGGTGCGTTGGCGCTTGGCCTCTTTCGCGGCGTCTTGGTCCAGTTGGGATGGATCAATGGCGGTCATGCTGTCTGTCCCTTGATTGTGTGAAGTTTGAGGGAAACACCCACCCCCGACGCGATGCCGTAGGGTGGGTGGAACCCACCAATGCTTAGCCTTGGATTTCGTTACCCACGACGGTCTGCGTGCCTTTCAGGCCAATCGGCAGGCTGTCGATGTAAGCATTCGGGGCTTTGCCATCGTATGGGATGCCGTCAATGATATCGGCGGCTGGGGTTGGGGCTTTGAAGCCGTCTGTATCCCAAGGGAAGTCCGCCTCATCCGCCAGACCTTCGTCGACCAACAGTTTTGCAGCCTCCATATAGATGCCGGGCTGATACACCGAAGCCGCCGTATCAAAGTACCACTGGTCTGGTTTGGCTTCCGCAATCTGGCCCCAGCGGCGCATCTGCGTCAGGTACCAGATGGCATCGGAGTAGTACGGATACGTGGCGTTGTACCGGAAAAACACGTTAAAGTCGGGGGCCGGACGACGGTCGCCCTTTTCGAACTCAAAGAACCCGGTCATGGAGTTTGCGATGACGTCGTAGTCCGCCCCCACGTATTCAGAACGCGACAAAATCTCCACCGCTTCCGGTCGATTGGCGTTGTCGTTTTCATCCAGCCAGATCGCTGCGCGGATCAGCGCCTTGGTGATCGCCAGCGTGGTGTTTGGGTATTGTTCCGTGAACTCCTTCGTCAGGCCAAAGACCTTCTCAGGGTTGTTTTTCCACATGTCATAGTCAGTGATGACCGGAACGCCGATGCCTTTGAACACCGCTTGCTGGTTCCAAGGTTCACCCACGGCATAGCCATAGATTGTGCCTGCTTCCATCGTCGCCGGCATCTGTGGTGGCGGGGTCACGGACAACAAAACATCTGCACCAATGGTGCCTGTCACGTCATCTGGGGAATAAAAGCCAGGCTCCAACCCGCCCGCTGCCAACCAGTAGCGTATTTCATAGTTGTGGGTGGATACTGGAAATACCATGCCCATGTTAAACGGCAGACCTTGGTCGGTGTAATCTTCCACCACGGGCTTCAGCGCTGCGGCAGAAATTGGGTGCTGCGGGCGGCCATCCGCCATCTTTGGCACGTTTGGCTTCATCGCTTCCCAAATCTCATTCGAAACGGTGATCCCGTTGCCGTTCAAGTCCATGGAAAACGGAGTCACGATGTGCGCTTCTGTCCCGTACCCGATGGTTGCCGCGAGCGGTTGACCCGCCAGCATGTGCGCACCGTCCAATTGTCCGTCGATGACCCCGTCCAGAAGCACTTTCCAGTTTGCTTGCGCTTCCAACGTGACGAACAAACCTTCGTCTTCAAAATAGCCTTTTTCATAGGCGATGGCCAAAGGGGCCATGTCGGTCAGCTTGATAAAGCCAAACTTCAGCTCGTCCTTTTCGATGTCCAACATTTCTGCATTCAACGGCAGCGCGAAAGCGCAGGCACTGAAGGCAACGGTAAGCAGCGTTTTGGGTTTCATATCTTCCTCATTTCGCAAAAGAAAAAGCGCCCGATCATGGCCGCACAAGGGAGGAGGAGTGCGACGGATCGAGCGCCTTTGCTCAGGTGGTTGCCCCAGCGTCGGAGCAATCAGTGAAGCATCATTGCTTCGTTAATGTTGAGGTAACCAGGTCTTGCGCAGAGACACAGAAAAGTTGCTGGATTCGGGGGTGAATTTACGCTGCATCGCAGCAATGCCTAGAAATTGGGCAAAATCAGAGTTCAAAGTCGAAGGTTTCGCCGTCAAAAAAGGCATCAGGACCCAAAATCAACTCCCCCCGCTTTGACGCGACAGCAGTTGGATTGGTCAAAACCCCTTCGATTTTTGCCGATGCCCCCGGCAAATCAGCCTCTGATTCCTCAAGATGTGCGCGGTAAAGGTCTGGGCGAAAACACTGCGCCCCAGCCAAATTTACAGACGAGTTCCCTTCTTCGCCGCGAAGTTGTGCACACTGCGTCCCGATCCAAGCCCCAAGACTGCGCCAAGGAAACGTGGTTGCCCCTTGATGAAATTTGACGAAATCAGGACAATCCCAGGGTGCCCTACCGATTGCCGGGACCACAGCCCCGGTCAAAGCTGGCTCAATAAGCTGTTCGGACAAATCCAAATGTTGCGACTTCGCGAGAATTTCGATGGCAAGCGGAATGTTTTGGGCTTTACCAAGCCACGCGGCGGCCCTGTACAACGCACGAAGTAAGCCAGCTTCAATATCTGGGTGTTCCAATGCCCAGCTTGTACGCACCCCAAGAACTTTTTCTGGGGCATGGGCCCAAATAGCCGATCCAGGGAACAATAGTTCCGCTCCCGCTGTTTGCACCGCAACACTGCCCCAAGGTTCACCGACGCAAAACACATCAACTTCCCCAGCAGCGACTGCCTGGGCCATTAATGGCGGCGGCATCGTAATAATCTGCCAAGGCGTTTCCGGCAAATCAGGCGTCCCACGCACCAAATATTCAAACAACAAGCGATGCATCGAATATGGGAAGGGCACACCCACTCGAATTGGCCTTTGCGACGCGGCAAATACCGCGCGAATTGTGTCGGCAGGACTGCTGGCATCAGCCTGCCACCCAGCAAGGACCATTCGATCAACCAGATCACGTCCTGCACCGACAATTGTCCCATTTACAGAAAGAACAAATGGCGCGTGAACATTGGTTTGCGCCCCGCTCCACCCCATCGTCATAGCAAGCGGCAACGGGGACAACATGTGCGCCACTTCCAAATGCCCCAAGGCCATCAAATCGCGCAGCGCCGCCCACGAAGGTTGTTTCAACAGATTCAATTCAATGCCAGCGTCGCGGGCAAATCCCAATTCTTTGGCCAAAATCAATGGTGCACTGTCCACCAAAGGCACATATCCGCAATTTAGCACACTCCCGCTCATTTCAGCATATCCGATGCCGTCAAAAGCGCGCGCGCCACGTCAATGACCTTTTGGTTTTGCGACATCGCCGTTTTTCGAAGCAGGCCATATGCTTCTTCTTCAGACAATCCTTTTGCTTGCATCAACAAGCCCTTCGCGCGGTCCAGGGTTTTGCGATCTGAAAGGGCTTGCTTGGCCAGTTCCAACTCGCGCCGCATCTGGCTGGTGACTTGGAAACGGGCAATGGCGGTTTTCAAAACAGATCTTATTCGTTCGGGTTCAGGCTGGCCGACCACATACGCGCTTAAACCTGCGTTCATGGCGGTAAGGGTCATCTCTTCATTAGATTGATCCACAAACATCGCCACGGCACGGCGTTCGGGCGACGACGCGATGCTAATCTCCTCCAATACATCGCGGGTCGGGTTTTCGAGGTCGATCAAAACAAGATGCGGCTGCAGCTTTTCAATCTGGCCCGCCAAACCCATTGGACTGTCAAGGACTGTAACCTGATGCCATCCCTCACTTCTTAAAGCATCAACGATAGAGGCCGCGAGGTCTGTGTCGGGTTCCACAACCACTATATTCAAGTCACGGATCATCGGCAAACGGTGCGGGCATCGTGAATAAAAAAGCAACACCTGATACGACCGTTATCTATGTTAATCGAAAAATAAGATGGGCGATTAAAAATGAAGCAAGAAAATTCTAATATGACGGCGCTTTATGCAACCAATGCCCGGCAATTTGGGGTTTCATGATCGTTCGACAGACCTAAGGTATCACTCTCGATCAAATTCCACCGTAAGTCTCGCCACAACTTCACGCCTGTGGTTCCAA
>JAHDDS010000024.1:0-16579 GCA_020629235.1 Planktomarina sp. | reverse complement strand
GAAGCTCCAGCTCAGACCGGCTCGCTTCAGACTGTCTGCCCAGCCAGCGCCCCCAGACATCTTTGATATCAGTGCCTTATCTTCCGCCTGCCTTAGACGAAAGATCAAGAAGCGGATACCCAAGCGCCTTGAAGCTTGGAAGCTCTGGCTGGGCCGGTTTATTGCTTAGGCAGCGGCCTTGTTGATGCCGCCCGTGGCGATGTCGGTCATGGTGCGGTCGCCGCCATAGGTGTCGTCCAGGCAGGCCTGCAAAATGGCCGCGTCACCGTCTTCCCCCAGCCGATTGGCAAAGGCCACCACGCAGCCGTACCCCGCGATGCCATAGTGCACCATGCGCTGATATTGTGTGATGATCACGGCGTCGCGCACATCGTCGTCAGTGATGTCGGCGTCGATGGCGTGGGCCTTGGCTTCGTCCACCAAGCCCTGCATGCCCAAGCAGTGTTCTTCGCTTGGCTTGATGCCGTGGCGGTTGCAGATTTCTTCGATTTTCTGGATGCCGTCTTGCAATCCGTTGACCCCGGCGATCAGCGCTTCTGACAGGTTCTTGTCCGTGGCCGCCCGGCCCAATGCAGCAGTGGCATCCAAGGCTTGGGTGTTTGCACTCCACAAATCTTGCAGTTGATCGAAATAGAGGTCTTTGAGGTTCTGCATGGTCATTTTCTGTCTCCACTTGTCATTGCGAATATTCTGATAAGTTAACGCTGCAGGCGGATTTTGGTTCCGGTCTGCGGGCAGATGATTTGGAACCGACTGCGTTCCGCAGCGTTGATTTTCCACACAATTAAGAAAGGAAAATACGATGGATTTTGAATTCTTCATTCCCCTGATGGCGCTGTCGACGATGCTGATCTTTTTGGTCTTTGCCTTGATCAACATGTACAAAACGCAGCAGCGTTTGGACGATCCCAACGCGCCAAGATCCACACTGTCACCTGACAAACGGTCCGATGGCACACCCGCCGACGTTTAATTGGCAAATCGGGCAGGACCAAGCTTCCCCTTCCCCCGCAAAAAAAGGGCGCCTCAGTTTGGCGCCCTTTTTTATTGACTGAACATGCGGTGCGGACCTACCGAAGATATCGCACATTTTCGTCGGTGCTTTTGCCAACCACATCTTCGATATTGCCTTTGATCTTCGCCATTTCATCCGCCAGCACCGCGCGGGCTTGGTCCATCAAGGCATCGCGCCGTTGCCCCATGATTTGGTCTTCCCGGCGCGTGCCTGGCAGCAGTGTGCCAGCCAACACGCCAAGACCCAAGGCAACGGCCCCCACCATCAGCGGCTGTTCGTGCATCAACGTCTTGCTTTTGCGCGCGGCTGCTTTGGCTTGGCGTTCTACCTTTTCTTGCGCTGCAATGGCGGCTTCGCGGGCCTGGACGACGCGTCTGCGCGCCTTGGGCGGCAGTTGATCCAGGCCGGTGTTCAGCGCGGCCTTCAATTTCGACGCTTGCACCGGCCCTTCGATTTCGCCCGTCATCTGCGCACGAAGCTGCGCGTCAGCCGCCTCCACCCGGTCGTCGAACCCGTCGAATGCATCGTCTGGGTCCACCAAAGTGGGGTGCGGGTGTGGCGCGGGCTGTGGGCGCGGTTCGGCACCCTTGGCCAGAAGCCCCAGGCCCAACGTCACCAACAGCCCGCCCGCAGGATTGTCGCGCAGGCTGCCCCATGCCTTTTGGGCCAGCTGGGTGCCGATGTCGGTGGCAGCCACGCTGGCATCTTGGGCCAACTGTGTGGGGTGCACTGTTTCAGTCAACGCGTCCAATGACCGGGCCAGGTGCGCCCGGCTGGTTTCAACGTCGTGGGAAATGTCATCAAGATTGGGCATGGGTCGCCTCCTTCATGGCTTGTAGGTCTTGGCGCACGCTTTGGGCGGTTTGATCCGGGGTCAGCGCTGCAGGGCTGAGACGGGATTTGCCGATCAGGGCAAACACAACGGCCAAAACGATCAGCACGCCGCCCACGATCAAAGCCGCCAGCCCCACGGACAGGCCTTCTGCGGCGATATAGGCCACGGCAGCCGACGCCAGAACGTTCAGCGAAACAAGGGCCGTCAGCATGGCCAACGCGATGAACACCAAGCCGACGCCCGCGCGGGTTACGATATTCGACATCTCGGCCCTGGCCAGCTTCAATTCGCCCTGGATCAACGATGTGAAGTGGCGCAGCGTGTCCACCAACAGGGTCGGCGCGTCTTGAAGGGTGTGCTTAGACATCCGTGCGTCCCCCATTGATTTGCGCCAGAACGCTGGTGTGATCAGGTGCCGCCCAGGGGTCATCGGGCTGCGCAGTCGTGCGTGGGGCCGTGTCACGGGCCTTCAAAAAACGGGCCACGGCGAAACCGGCGATGGCGGCCCCGCCCAGAAACACCAACGGATGCGCGCGCGCCACCTGGGTGGCCTGCTGTGCCAAATGGCCAAGGTCAGCCGTCCGCACTTTGCCCGCGATGGTTTCGATCTGGTCCGCCACCTGATGCATCGCTTGGGCTTGGGCCGCTGCGGGATCCAATTCCGATGCGGCGGCTGATGCGGCATCGGCAACGGTTTGCACCTTGCTGGCGGCTGCGTCTTTTACGTTTTGCGCTTGGGCGTCGGCGCTTGCCGTGGCGGCATCAGACACTTGCTGTGCAAGGTCCATGGCGTGGGATTTCGCGGCCTGTCCAAGGTTTGAAGATGATGACATTGTCGTTCTCCTTTTGCGGAAGTCGTTCTGGTCCCCAACGCCAAATTCGGCAATTCGTTCCCCAAAGCCCTGTGGCAAACCAATGTTCCATATCATGGAACCAATCGGCCCGCGGCGGGTTGATCCGCTGAAAATCAAGTCTGAATCGGAGACCGCTTTGAACCTTGTCCGCCTGATCCTTGCCGTTTTGCTGCCGCCCCTGGGGGTCTTCCTAGAGGTGGGCCTGACAAAGCATTTTTGGATCAATGTCCTGCTGACCATCCTGGGCTATGTCCCCGGCATCGTGCACGCCGTTTATGTGATCGCGCGCCGCTGACATGCGCCCCGATTTGGACAAATACGACCGGTGGGCCAAGGCATTGGATGCAAAGTTCAAAGTGTTCGGCATCCCCGTGGGCTGGGATTCAATCCTTGGGTTGATCCCTGGCGTGGGGGACGCTGTGACAGTGGGCCCATCCGCGCTGATGATGCACGCGGGATACCGGGCTGGGGTGCGCAAACGCGCCCTGGCCCGCATGGCGGTCAACACGGGCGTCGATCTGGCTGTGGGATCCGTCCCGCTGGTGGGCGACCTGTTTGACCTGGGCTTCAAATGCCACAGCAAAAACGCCGCCATTTTGCGCGCCGAAGTGGAACGCCAGGACGCCCGCGCAGCACCTGCGCCCACCTGACAAGAACACCGATCCTGCAGGCATCGCGGTGTCAGCCTGCCCGATCGGTTCGTCCAAACCTTGACACCGCCGACGAAGGAGACGCGACATGAACTGGGATGAAATCAAAGGTAACTGGACCCAAATGAAAGGCGAACTGCGCCAAAAATATGGGGCGCTGACCGACGACGAAGTTGAAGAAGCCAAAGGCGAACAAGAACAGCTGGTGGGTTTGATCAGCGAAAAATACGGCAAAGCGAAATTCGAAGTTCAAAAAGAATTGGACGAATGGTGGAACAACCGCTGATCGCGGCCCGCACACTTGAAGTTAAGGCCAGCACCCATGGGCGCTGGCCTTTTTCTTTGCTGCGGACCTTTGCAGTTTGTCTGTGAACACGGTCCCCCACACACGCAAAAAAGCCCGCCACGGCGATGCACGTGGCGGGCTTTTGATTTCCCTTGGGGTCGGGCGGAATGACCGGTCAGTCGCGACCGCGCAGGGCCAGGCCCACCAGAACGCCCACACCCACAGCGCCTGCGATGGCAGTGCCGGGGTTTTCGCGTACAAATCGCGTGCCGGTCTTCACCATCTTGTCCACTTCTTGGCTGGCTTGTTCGGTCACCGCCTGGGCTTGGCGGGCCGCCTGGTCAAAGGAATCTTGCGCAGCTTCCACGCCCTTTTCAACGGTTTCAGCGGCTTGATTTTTGATGGATGTCGCGACCTTGGCGGCCTTGCGAGCGGGGGCTTTTTCGATCGTAGCGGTCTTGGACATACTGTTTCCTTTCCTTCGATGTTTCGAAATGGCCGGGCCGTTCCCGACCGCGCGCCATGCGCCGCAATCAATGCACCGGTCTTGGCCCAGGCCCTTCGCAAACAGGAAGGTCCTTGATGCCTGCCGTGCATCGACAAAGGCTACGCAAAATTAACTGTCAAACTGGCAAGTGGTTCCCCGCCGGGACAAGAAATCCCTTTGAAATCCAGTTCTTTGCACAACAATTCTGTGATCAGTGTCATAGTTTAATGCACGCGCCCTGCGACCCGCTGTAAAGCATCGCAGGTGGGGGACGTGACTATGAATTTTATTATCTTCGAACCAGATCCAATTGTGCGGATGGACCTTAGAGAAATCTTGGTGACCAGCTTTGCAGACTGTCAGGTGACCGAACGTGAAGCACCTTCACAGGTGGACATCGCACTGGAAAGCTTGCAGCCCAATACGACCCTGATCTGCCACGGCGGATTGTTGGACGGCCACCCTGACCTGCGGCAATTGGCCAAGGCCGCAGCGCAAACCGGGCACCAAGTCGTTGTCAGCGGCGAACAGCGCGACTTGGAATTCCCTGCCCGGTTCATTGGGCACCCGTTCACAACAGAAATGGTGGTGCAAACCATCACCGGCACGGAACCAGATCAACCTGGCTGATGGCCCTGCCCCACGTCGCACCATGGGCGGCATGCCAAAGTATGCAATCAGACTGCGGGCTATGGAACCCTTTGGCGACTGGCCCGTTGACTCCTCAGGAAAGCGCGCAGGGTCTTTTGCGCGGTAACAATTGAAGGAGAAGATCATGTTGTACTATGCAGTCGTATTTCTGTTGGTGGCCATTGTCGCAGGCCTGTTTGGATTTGGTGGCATCGCATCGGCATCAGCCGGCATTGCCCAAATCTTGTTCTTTGTTTTCTTGGTGTTGTTCGTTGTGACCTTGGTGGTCCGTGCGGTCAGAAGTTAACCGCAAAACGCCTGGGCGATCCACGCGATCCGCTTCCCGCTGCCAAGGGCCCGCTGCCAAGGGATTGAACACCCCAAACCCCAAAGCACCGCTGCCATGTCTGCAGCGGTGCTTTGCTATGAAAAGATGCGAAAGATCAACCAGGCCACGATGGCGTAAGGCACCAACCCCACCACAACCAACACCCCGTCCCTGGTCACCATACCCACCGCCAAAATGGCCACGCCGATCCCCACGATGGACGACGAAAATGGCACGAATTCCAGGATGGGCATGACAAGCCCAGACACCAAGCACACCAATTGCGGCAAAATCAAAAACGGGTGTTGGGTCAGCACGCCAAGCCTGTGGTGGGTGCGGGCATCCAGCCATTTGGCGACAGGGTACACCCGCCCAAACGCTTGGCGCACCACAGACCCTTTGGCGGTGCGCCGCAACACCCACCCAGGCAACCAAAGACGGTCGTTACGCCGGATCATTTGGACAGCCACCAGCGCGATCACCACCCCCATCAAAGATGAAAACAACGGAATACCGCTAAGCGGGGTGGCCACAGCCAATGCGGGCAGCAGCAGGATCGGGGCGAAACTGGCGCTGCCCACAGAATGCACCACGGCATCAATGGAAACGCTGTCCCCATCGGCCGCGGAAATGACATCGTCCAGCACTGAAGTCAGTCCCGGTGAAGGACCTTGCGATCCATCATGCAATGGGGGCTGCGCTGACGCCGTCAAAGATTAACCCCGCAATGTGGCGGTGGATGCAAAAAACATGGCTTGGCTGACAGCCGACTGGACTTGGGTTTCCTGAAACGGCTTTGAAATCAGGAACGCCGGTTCAGGGCGGTCCCCGGTCAACAGTCGTTCAGGGAACGCGGTGATGAAAATCACGGGCACGTCCATGGTTTGCAGCAGGTCATTGACCGCATCGATCCCCGACGAATTGTCGGCCAGTTGGATGTCCGCCAAAATCAGGTCTGGGGCATCGCTTGCCCCCAAAGCGACCGCTTCTTTGTGGGTGCGGGCCACGCCGGTGACCGAATGGCCCAAACCTTCGACGATGTGGGACAAATCGGCGGCAATGATGGGTTCGTCTTCGATGATCATCACCCGCCCCTGCACGCTGGATGACAATTCTGCGTTGGCGACGGCCACAAGGTTGCGCACCTCTTCCGTGTCCAGGGCCATAATCTTGGCGATGTTCGCGATGCTGAATTCTTCGATGGTGCGCAACAGCAAAGCTTCGCGCGAATTCTGGGTCAGATTTTCCAGCAGCTGATGCGCCCGGCTGCGCAGATCGTCTTCTGGCTGGTGAAACAGCTGGCCGGATGTGGACCAAATGGCGTGAAAGCACTTAAACAGGTTCACTTTGACCGGGTCGTCGTTGGCAAAGTCGCTGCGGTCTTTCAAAATCGTTTCCAAGGTGGCGACGGTATACTTGTCCCCGCGATCTTGTGAGCCTGTCAACGCCCGGGCATACCGGCGCAGATATGGAAGTTCCGCTGCAACAAGATCAGAAAAATCTTTCTCAGGAACCGTGTTTTGCATTTTTTTGGCCTTTTTTGCGTTTTTCTTGGAACCAAACCCGCGGGTGGGCAGTTGGTTCCCGTCTGGCAGGTGTTTTTTTAGATGAGGCGGTTGAAATCGATGGCAAGTGATAAAAATCCCGCAAGGGACGACGTAGACGAATATATAGACCAAAACCTGAAAAAGGTCTTTGCAGAGCTTGAAAACGATCAGATGCCCGACAAGATCATTGATCTTCTGTCGGTGTTGCGTGCGCAAGATCAAGCAATGAAAGACAAAGGATGACAGACTTGCATCCCAAAGACGAGCTGGTGACGCACCTGCCGGCCTTGCGGGCCTTTGCCCTCAGCCTGACGCGCAACCGGTCCACTGCCGACGATATGATGCAAGACGCGGTCATGAAGGCCTGGTCCAATATGGACAAATTCCAACCCGGTACGAATATGCGGGCTTGGTTGTTCACAATCCTGCGCAACACGTATTATTCATCGCGGCGCAAGTTGAACCGCGAAGTGGCAGACGTGGACAATGTTTTTTCAGACACGCTGTCCGTAAAACCCGACCACGACGGCAAGTTGCAAATGATGGATTTCAAACAGGCGTTTGACCAACTGGCCGATGAACACCGCGAAGCGCTGGTTTTGGTGGGGGTGTCTGGGCTGTCTTACGAAGAAGCCGCGAACACCTGCGGCGTGGCCACGGGCACCATGAAAAGCCGGGTGAACCGGGCACGGGCGAAATTGGCGGACCTGCTGCATTTGCGCGATGATGAACCGTTGGAATTGACCGACAGCGCAACCCTGGCCGTGGTGGGCAGCCCCAATATCCCAACATGACCAGGATCCAAACATGACCGGGGGCAACGGATGATTGGGGGCGACTGGCACAAATCCCTGCGGGTTCAACTGATCGGATTGTTGACGGTGGCGTTGTTCCCATTGGGGTCCATCGCCCTGTTTCAAACCAATCGCGTGGCGGTCGAAGCGGATCGTACGGCTGGCCTGGCATTGTTGGGCATGACCGAACGCGCAGCGCGCGCCGAACAGTTACTGATCGAACGGGCCGTAGGGGCTGCCAGTCTGTTTGCATCGCAGGTTCCCGAATTTTTGGCGAACCCGGACGCGTGTTTTTCCAGCCTGTCGCGTTTTATCGACGACCGCGATGAATTCAGCTTCATCGGAATTTTACCCACAACAGGCATCGTGACCTGTTCATCCGTCAGACAAACCCTGGATTTCAGCGGCTTTCCTGGTTTCGACGACGTTATGGCACGCCAAGAACGCACGATCGACGTGAACACGAACGGAACGGCCAGTGGGGATTCGGTGTTCATCGTGTCAGAACCCTATTGGGTCGACGGGCAATTCGGTGGCTTCATTTCAGTCTCTGTACCCCATGATGAATTGCCGGCAACAACCGGCGGCATGGCGGACATGGGGTTGAAAGAACTGATGACTTTCAACACCGACGGGGAAATTTTGACGGCCCGGGGATCGTTTCAAAACGCCACAAACGAATTGCCGGACGGCGTTTTGCTTGCTGGTCTGTCCACGGATCAGCGCAACACATTCCGATCCAAGAACCGCCAAGGCGTGGAACGGCGCTATTCCATCGTTGCAATTGAAGGGTCCCCAGCGGCGGTGATGGCGGTCTGGCAAGTCAACGACGGGTTCCAAGGCCTGCGCGCGTCCATCGTGACCCCCGTTCTGTTCCCAATGCTGATGTGGTTTGCCAGTATCGCTGTAGCGATGTTGGCGATGAACACTCTCGTTCTGCGCCATCTGCGTCGCATCGGGCGCAACATGGACCGATTTGCCGACAATCGCGTCACCGAACGTGACGATCGCAAGCGGCCCCCTGCGCCCAAAGAAATCGAAGCACTGGAAGACAACTTCGAACGCATGAGCCAGGACATCCTGCGCGACGAAGCCCAGGTGGAAAATTCCCTGCGCGAAAAAAGCGTTTTGGTGAAGGAAATCCATCACCGGGTGAAAAACAACCTTCAGCTGGTGTCGTCCATCATGAACATGCAGATCCGGTCCGCCAAGCACAACGAAACCAAACGTGTGCTGCGGCTGGTGCAAGACCGGGTATTAAGTTTGGCCACCATCCACCGGGACCTGTATCAATCCCAAGAAGGGGGTCGCGTAAATGCCGGGGCCTTGGTGTCAGAGATTGTCGAAAAATCGGCCGAACTGATCGACAGCAAACCCGAAAATGTAGATCTTCAAACCCACATAAGCCCGGTGATGCTGTACCCAGACCAAGCCGTGCCCTTGTCCCTTCTGGTGGCAGAAGCCATGACCAACGCAGCCAAAAACGTGGGCGACCCCGCAAAGGGGGCGGTTTCGATTTCGGTGACATTGACCCAAACCGATCAGCACTGCGATTTGGTGATCTCCAATTCCATCGGGACCCCAACAGGCGAAGAAAGCACCGGCATGGGCACGCAGTTGATGAACGCGTTTGCCATGCAATTGGGCGGCTTAGTGACACGCGACCAGTCAGACGATCAATACACCTTGCGCCTGTCGTTTGACGCTTTGGAATTTGACGCAGAAGCCAAGGATTACTAACTTTGCCGCCCCAGCCCCGACAGTTCGACGTTCTGCTGACCGCGGCAGAAGCTTTCCCCCGTTTGGAAGCAGAATTCTTGCGCGCCCGCCAAGACATCGTGGCGGGGTTTCGGGTGTTTGATCCTTGGACCCAACTGCGGTCCGAAGACGCGCAAGCCATCGGCACCACCTGGTTCGACCTGCTGTGTCACACACTTAACCGGGGCGTTCGGATAGAGTTCACTTTGTCCGACTTTGACCCCGTGGTGGGCATGGACATGCATCTGTATGCCTGGCGCTGTCTGCGGGGGATTTTGGCAGCGGCAGAGGCGTCCGCTTGCCCAGAAAACTTGCAGGTTCGCATGGACCTGCACCCCGCGCGGTTGGGGCTGTTGCCGCGCACGATCTTGTGGCCCCGGTCCGTCAAAGAAATGGCCAAAAACCTGGCACAGATCATCGACACGGAAAATATCAGCGCCAAAGATCTGCTGCACGACGCCCCGGGTCTGCGGCCGCTGGTCAAGCAACGCGGCGACACCTTAAAACCGCGTTTGTTCCCGCCGCCCCCACTGGCCCCTGTGACCCACCACCAAAAGCTGGCGGTGTTTGACGCAGAACGGCTTTATATCGGGGGGCTTGATCTGAACGACCGCCGCTTTGACACGCCCCAGCACCAACGCGCCGGCCAAGACACTTGGCACGATGTTCAGGTTTTGGTGACAGGCCCCGCAGCGCAGGAGGCGCAGACCCATTTGCGCACCCTGCCCGCAGCGCTGCACCGACGCCCCACGGCACAGCCCCAAGACCTGGTGCGTACGATTTCTGCCAAACGCCGTTTCACACTGCCGTTTATGTCCCCCAAGCCCTGGGTGCGCGAAATCGCAGATGCCCACACATCGGCCATCAGCCGATCTACCGATCTGATCTATCTTGAAACGCAATTCATTCGCGACGAAGCCCTGGCGCGCTGTTTGGCAGACCGGGCCAAAGCCGCGCCGGGGTTGTCATTGGTCATCATGGTGCCCGCAGCGCCAGAGGACATTGCCTTTACGGACACCTGGGGGGCGGACGCAGCTTTTGGCGAACACTTGCAAACCAAATGCATCGATATCTTGCAAGACGGCTTTGGCGACCGTTTGTTCATTGGGTCCCCTGCCCGACCTGTGTCCCATGACACGGACGGTCGTGACACCCACTATGGCGCGCCGATTATCTATCTGCATGCCAAGGTCTCGATCTTTGACGATCACACCGCGATTGTGTCGTCGGCCAACTTAAATGGACGCAGCCTGAATTGGGACACCGAAGCGGGCATTGCAACCCGCACCCCGCACGAGGTGGCCCAGGTTAAAACCCGCTGCTTTGATCATTGGCTGGGGTCAAATGCAGACGCTGCATTCTTCAATGGCAAAACCGCTTGCGATGCCTGGGGGGCACGGGCGGCATCCAATGCGCGCGCGCGCCCTGAAGATCGGGTGGGATTTGTGCTGCCGTACCGCACGGCACCTGCGCGGCAGGACGCTCAGGCCCTGCCGGGGGTGCCGCCGGAAATGGCATAACGCTGATCGCCGTGCACCACGCTTAGGGTCCAGATCAGCAACGGGATGGCGATGATGCCCCCCACGGGGCCCCACAACCACAGCCAAAACACCAGTGATAGAAACACCAACAACGGGTTCACCGCCAGGCTTTTGCCCACCAAAGCCGGCGTGACAAACTGGCCTTCCGTGGCATTCATCGAAATATAAACCGCCGCGGGCAGGAAGCTGATCGCCCCGTCAAACACCACAATCCCCGCCACCAGCAGCGTGCACATCAACGCAATCGGCCCCAAATACAGCACGAAGTTCAGCAAAAATGCCAGCATCCCCCACAGCACCGGGGTCGGCATGCCGATGATGTGCATCGCCAAAGCCACCAAGGTTCCAAAAACAAAGTTGATCGAAGAAATCGTCAGAACGTACCGTGATACTTGCGCCGCGGCATGGCGCAAATCACGCGTGCCCAAAGCTTCAATCTTGTCGTTCAGCCAGCTGTAAATTTCATCCTGGGTCAGCAGGAAAAAATAAAGCGTGCCCGCGAAGATCAGGAATTGGCCCAAGAACTGCGGTGCATAAAGCAGCGCGTCCATCACAGACGGCATGGCCATCTGTCCCGCCGCAGCGTCGCCCCGCGAGCCTTGGGGTTCGATCGCGGCGGCCATATCGTCAGAGATCTGTTCCAACCCCTGCAGCAACCGCCGCACTTCGCCGACCGTTTCGCGCAGCTCTGCCTGGATGATCGGCCCCTGGCTGATGACTTCGGACACATAAGGTTCCAAAAACACGACGATCACGAAAATCACCAAGATCGCCAGCGCCACCGACATGAACGCCGCCGCCACATTGGGCACCCGCAGACGCGTCCAAAATTCTGACAACGGGGTCAGGACAATGCCCAGAAGAAAGGCCGCAAGGACCGGGGCGAAAACAGCTTTGCCCACGTGCAGCGCCGTGAAAATCGTCCCCACGGCCAAGACGGTCAGCAACATGGTGTTTAGGGAATATGGCATGGACGTTTCCTTTGGAATTCAACGCCGCCACGTCCAAATCGTTCCCGGTTTGGAACCTTTGGCGCGAATATTCGTTGGGGTTAAGAACGTAAATGAAGGAGCAGACCATGTCCGCATCAGACACAAACATCGCCAAACAGAAGAAACGCCACGTGGGCCCGCTGGTGGGTATTGCCGCGGCGCTTGGCTTTGCCGCTGTGCTGTTCTTTGGGTTTCTGCTTTGGACCGCATATCTGGCGGACAATCCGAATGCCGAAAGCCCAGTTACGATTTTGGCCGACTGACCTGCCGCCAAAGGCTGGTTTCCCAGCCTGCATCGCCAACAAGAAAAGGCGCGCCGTTTATCTGGCGCGCCTTTTCTTTTTTGGGAGGCGTACAGCTTACACTGTAGCGTTTTGGGCCCGGGGTCCGGCCAGCAACCAGATGATGAAACCCAAGATCGGCAGCACCAGCACCAACAGCGTCCAAAGGACTTTCTTGCCCGTCGAAACGCCCGAACTGAAGATCGAGATGATCGCCCAGATGTTCAGGGCCAGAACGATCATTCCGCCAAAACCTGCATATTCCATTTCAAATTCTCCTTCGGGTTAATTGCTTCACAATCTCAACGCGGGACGGGCGAATTCGTTCCGCCTGCGCCTGCCTCAGCCGTCGTGCGTCGGTGGCAATTCACGGCGCACCTGGCCGAAAGCCAGCAATGCAAAGATCGCGGTGCCCCCCAGAACGTTGCCTGCCAGAACCGGCAGGAAAAACGCGCCGATGGCGGTTGAAAGTCCCAGCTCGCCCTGCACCAAAAGAAACGCCATTTCGACGCTTCCCGCGACAATGTGGGTGAAATCACCCGCAGCGATCAGCCAGGTGAAGGTCATGATGACGAAAAATTCGAAGCCTTCTGACTGGGGCAACATCCACACCAGGGCCGCCACCAAAACACCGGCAGGGATGGCCCGTTGGAAGGCCTCAAGCGGGGCGAACCCCGTGGCGTGTTGTGACAGTTCAGTGATGGCGGGCAACAGTTCTGCCGGGATCACAGCCCCGTGGGCAAACGCTGTGGCCACCACAAAGGCCCCCAGCACGTTGGCCGCCAAAACAATCGACCACAACACCAACACCCGCCGGAATACCCGCCACACAGGATCGCGCATGGCGGGCAGAACGGTCGTGATGGTGTTTTCTGTGAACAATTGCATTCGCCCCAAGATCACCACCAAAAACCCCAGGCTGTAGCCCAAGTTTTCCAGCAGATACCGCCAGTCGGCATCAGGCAGATAGGTGCGAAAAATCGCTTCCCCCAACACCGACAAAGATATCATCAATCCCGCCGCAACGCCGGACCAGAACAGGGATCCATAGGGGCGATCCAGTTCTTCTTCACCGTCGTGTTGAATGATTTCAAAAATATCCCGCGACGACAGTTTTTCTGTGTCTTTCGCGGGCGTCGGGGGCGCGGATGGCGCAATATCATCGGGCATGAAATTTCCTTGATCTGTAGCACGTGAACGCACGGCCGCAGCATTCGTTCCCAGCAAAACCTGCGCAGGCCCGGGGACGTCTTGGCGCGCGACACGGGAACTTTTGGGCTGTGAAGTCGTTGATCCCACAACACATTGTTCCACAACGGCAGGAGAATTCGATGTCCATGAATATCAAAAACGTCCGCTACAATCCCGTCAACAACACCTTCGAATGTCGCGTGGACATCAAGCGTGGGCGGCGGTTTTTCCGGTATCCCTGTTCTATCGAAGGGCCGATCGACATGCCCCTGTCCGAGGTGCGCCGCCGGTTGGGCACAAAGGCGCTGCGGATGTCCGACACCCCGCCTGACGTGTTTTCCACCATCTGATCTTCGCCCCTGATCCACACGACCCCCACTGCAGGAGACACCACCCATGGACGCAATCACCGCCTGGCTTCAAAGCCTGTTGAACACTGAAATTATCAACGGCCAATCCATGGCTGATTTCCTGACGCTGGACGCTTTGGTGGATATCGTGGGCAACACTTTGGCCGCGATAGTTATCTTATTTGTCGGGCTGAGTTTGGCGGGCTTTGTGCGCCGCCGCATCCACCACATGGGCGAAAAGCACGCGTCTTTGGACACCACGCTGTTCAGCTTTCTGGGCAACATCGCGCGGTACGTCGTGATGGGGTTCACCTTCTTGTTCATCCTGAACACATTCGGGGTGCAAACGACATCCGTCATTGCCGTCATAGGTGCTGCGGGGCTGGCCGTTGGGTTGGCCCTGCAGGGCACGCTGTCCAATTTGGCCGCTGGGGTGATGATTATCGTGTTCCGCCCCCTGAAAATCGGCGACTTTGTCGAAATCGACGACACCATGGGCACCGTGCGTGACATCACACTGAACTATACCGAAATCGCGGACCTGGGGAATGTGCAGGTGATCGTGCCCAATGCAGATGTGTGGGGCAATAAGATCGTGAATTATTCGGAATACCCCACCCGCCGGGCGGAATGGACCTTTGGCGTGGGATACGGCGAAGACCTGGCGCACGCACAACACGTGATCCGCGACACCATCATGGCCGACAGCCGGTCCCACCAGCACCCTGAACCCTTCGTGCAGGTCAACACCTTGAACGGCAGCAGCGTGGATTTCTTGGTGCGCGTTTGGTGCGATGCTGATGTCTATTTCCAGTATCAAGCGGACATGAAGCGCAAGGTCAAAGAAGCCATGGATGCCGCAGACATCGACATTCCGTTCCCAACCCGCACCGTCGTGGCCCCCAAGGGCCAGGCGACCCAACCCGAAGAAGAAGCCCAAGCGGCAGCGGCCTAATGCAGGCACGCCAAAAAATCCAAAACCGAAAGGAAACCCAATGCCCCATACACCGCCAAAGGTACAATACCCCCATCTGAAGGGGTCCGAACAGCACCATGATTTGAAGAACGACCCTGGACAGAAGGGCGATCCGGATCATGTCACCGATGAAGACACCAAGGATACCAAAGAAAAATGACCGGATTGCTTGCCTTACTGGACGATGTTGCCGCCATTGCCAAAGTCGCCGCCGCTTCGGTGGACGATGTGGTGGCCCAGGCCGTTAAGGCAAGCTCCAAGGCGGCGGGGGCGGTGATCGACGACGCTGCTGTGACCCCGAAGTTTCTGTCGGGATTTTCCGCCAGCCGCGAATTGCCCATCGTGTGGCGCATCGCGCGGGGGTCGATCTTCAACAAGCTGGTGATCTTGCTGCCCATAGCACTGCTGCTGCAGGCCTTTGCGCCGTCCGTTATTCCAATTTTGCTAATGATTGGGGGGGCTTACCTGTGTTTTGAAGGGGCAGAAAAGGTCGCCCACTGGTGGCAGCACCGCGGGCACGGGGACGCCGAATTGGTGGCCCAAAAGGCCGTCGACCCCCACCTGGAAGAAACCCGCGTCAAAGGTGCCATCAAGACAGATTTCATCCTGTCAGCAGAGATCATGACCATCGTTTTGGCCGCCCTGCCCCAAGCCAGCTTCTGGTTCACCGCCGCGTCGCTGGCCATTGCCGCGATCCTGATCACGGTGCTGGTCTATGGCGCTGTGGCGGTTATCGTGAAGGCCGACGATGTGGGCCTGTCCATGGCCGCGTCGGGCAAGCTGGCGCTGACACGGTCTGTCGGCAAAGGCATTGTTCGGGTCATGCCATCGGTTCTGACCGGCCTGACCATCATCGGCACGGCTGCCATGTTGTGGGTCGGCGGGGCCATCGTGGTGCACGGGCTGCACGGCATCGGGATCGACACGATTTACGCCCCCGTCAAAGCCGCCGCCACCGCCGCGCAAAACGCCGTGTCGCCGGACGGCGGGTTCGTGTCTTGGGCTGTTCAAGCCCTGCTGGATGGCATCTTCGGGCTGTTGCTTGGCCTGGTGCTGATCCCCATTGCAACCAAGGCCATCGTGCCTGCGGCCCGGGCCATGGGACTTGCAAAAACCCCTGAAAAAACAGGCGCTTAAATCGAAAAATTCGCCAAGTGATCGGGATTGAACAGCGACATTTCCATCAGCGCGTCCACATCGTTCAACCGGATCGCGTCAGATTCCACGGTGACCCATCCTTTTTCGCGCAAAGACTTCAGCGATCGGTTGGTGTGCACCAGGCTTAACCCCAGGGTATCGGCCAATTCCGTTTGGGTCATGGGCATGGCGATCCAGCGACCGTCGGTGTCGTCCAGCAGCGCCAAACGGTGCCACAGTTCCAGCATCAAATGCGCCAACCGTTGGGGGGCAGACAGGCGCCCCAGACGCACCGCTTGGTCCCCCAAAATCGCAAATTCGCGCGCCGTACTCCAACTCAGGCCCGACGCCAGGATGGGGAATTTCTGCGATATTTCCAGGATCCGGCGTGGGTCCACGGTGGCCACTTTCAAAGGCGTCAACGCCGCAGCGCTGTAGTTGGCATGGGCGCGAAAATTGATGTGCAGGCCAATGATATCGCCCGGCAAGGCATAGCTGAGGATCTGTCGCCGCCCATTGGGCAGCAGGATATACCGGATCGCCCAGCCTTCTTGAATCACACACGTGGCGCGCAATTCTTCGCCTTCTTCCACGAAATCCCGGCCCTTTTTCACGTCGACAATGTGATTTTGCAAACCTTCCAGAAATTCAATTTCTTCCTGCGACATCAAACACATAGCCCCCAGTTTTCGCACCAACGGGGTCTGCGCATTGGGGGCAGACGGGATATCAAGCGCTTCGGTGGGCATGGGCGGTCCTTATCTTTGACGCCGGTGTTGGGCCGCAGCCTATCCCAACCGCCAACCGCGGCACAATGCCTTTGACCCATGCCGTCTTTGGGCCCCGTACGGCGGTCGTTTCACTGTTCGAAGAATGGTGCCCGGGGGCGGAATCGAACCACCGACACGAGGATTTTCAATCCACTGC
>JAHDDS010000023.1:3200-32097 GCA_020629235.1 Planktomarina sp. | reverse complement strand
AAATACCCTGCTTCAATTGCCCGGGCCGCACGTTCCTGGCTTTCCAGGGCAAAGGCATCTTGATCTTCGCGGGTGATGCCGTGTTCTGCCGCCACATTTTCGGCTGTCACACCCATATGCCCCGTCCCAAACGGGCAGTTCAGCGCGCCCAGCATCATATCCAGGGTCTTCACATCGCCCATCTTCTGGCCCCAGCGTTGGGATTGCATGATGTAGGGGGACCGGCTCATATTCTCGGCCCCGCCGGCCAGGCCGAAATCTGCATCGCCCAGCATCAGGGACTGGGTGACCGACACGATGGCCTGCAAGCCCGACCCACACAAGCGGTTGACGTTCATGGCAGGCGTGGTGTCGGGGATCCCTGCGTTCATCGCCGCCACGCGCGACAGGTACATGTCGCGGGGTTCTGTGTTGATGACATGGCCGAACGCCACATGCCCGATCTGATCGCCTGCGATGCCCGCCCGGTCCAAGGCCGCCTTGGCCGCGATGGTGCCCAGGTCGATGGGGGCGGTCGCGGCCAGGCTGCCGCCGAAGGTGCCGATGGCGGTGCGGGCGGCGGACAGAAGGACGATGTCGGTCATGGTAGGGCCTTTCTTTGAGTTGGGTCGAAGGTAGTCCTTCGCTGTTTGGCTGTGAAGTGTTTACCCCACGACATGATTTCCCGGTCGACAGACCGGTCAGCCCCCGACCGTCCCCTCCCTCGGTCTGGTGCCGACCTACTTTCTAGGAATTGAAAAGCAGAACAAAATGTGAACAAATATTCCCCTGGAATCACCCCAAGGACCCCGATGACCGCGACGCGCACCATAACACCTTTCCCTAAATCAGTCCCTTGGGTGGAACTGTGCGCGTGTTCGAACTTCACCTTCCTCACCGGTGGCTCCCACCCCGAAGATTACATGGAACGCGCGGCGCATTTGGGGATGCCAGCGGTGGCCATCGCCGATGAAAACACCGTGGCAGGTATCGTGCGAGCGCATACTAGGGCACGAGAGATTGCCCGCCTGGTCCAAGCCCGGCGCGATTTTGATGCTGAACACGGCTTGATCGGCCCGCCCGCGCCCCCTGGTCTGCCCAAGGCCCCATCGGCCAACATCTATGCCACGCCGCGCCTGATCCCGGCGGCGAAGATTATGTTGCGCGATGGGTTCACGGTGACGGCCCTGCCGAAAACCCGCGCGGGGTGGGGGCGGCTGTGCCGCTTGATTTCGCGCGGACGGCTGCGGTCGGAAAAGGGCACGTGTGATTTGGGCCTGGACGATCTTTTGGACTTTGGCGCGGATATGTCCTTGCTGATCCACGTGCCCCCCGTCCCGGTGCTGGGCCCCGGCGCGGGGACCTGGATGCAGACGGCACAGCGGCTGACGCGCCGATTCCCAGACGATTGCAGTTTGATGATGGCCCCGCACTATGACGGGCAAGATTCCCAACGCTTTGCGGCGATCCACGCCCTTGCACAGACCCTGAATATCCCCACCATGGCCAGTGCTGCCCCCCGCATGCACCATGGATCGCGCCGGCGGTTGACGGATGTGCTGACAGCCATTCGCCTGGGGGTGCAAGTGGAAGGATTGGGCCGCGATGCCCAAGCAAATGGCGAACAGCGCCTGCGATCGGCATCGGAGGTTGCGCGGATATTTAGGGACTATCCAAACGCTTTGGCGGAAACGGCGCGGATTGAAAGAGCGCTGACATTTTCCCTTGATGAGTTGCGATATGAATACCCGTCAGAACTGACAGAAGATGAAACCCCCGCCGCCCGCTTGCGCCGTCTGGCTTACGCAGGGATGCACTGGCGGTACCCCACCGGTGCGCCGGACAAGGTCAAGCGTCTGCTGGAACACGAGCTGACCCTAATTGGCAAGCTGAAGTACGAACCCTACTTTCTGACAGTGAATGACATCGTCACCTTCGCCCGGTCACGGGATATTCTGTGTCAGGGCCGGGGGTCGGCGGCGAATTCGGTGGTGTGTTATTGCCTGGGGGTGACGTCTGTTTCCCCCGAAATCGGCACCATGGTCTTCGAACGTTTCGTGAGTGAAGCCCGCAACGAACCCCCTGACATCGACGTGGATTTCGAACACGAACGCCGCGAAGAAGTGATCCAGCACATCTATGAAAGATACGGACGTCACCGCGCGGGGCTGTGCGCCACAGTGGTGCATTACCGGGGCAAGCGCGCGATCCGAGAGGTGGGCCGCGCCATGGGCCTGACGGAGGATACGATCAGTGCCCTGTCGTCCCAACTGTGGGGCTTCTTTTCCACCAAGGGGTTAGAGGCGGAGCGGATGGCCGAGATTGGCCTGGATTACCGCGACCCGCGCCTGCAACAGACGATGGACCTGATTTACCAGATCATCGGTTTCCCCCGGCATTTATCGCAGCACGTGGGGGGGTTCATCATTACCGAAGGGCGGTTGGATGAACTGGTGCCGGTCGAGAACGCGACGATGGAAGACCGGACGGTCGTTTGTTGGGATAAGGACGATATCGAAAGCTTGGGTATCCTGAAGGTGGACGTTCTGGCCCTGGGCATGCTGACGTGCGTGCGCAAGGCGTTTGATCTGCTGAAGATGCACCACGGTGTGGACTATAGCCTGGCGACCCTGCCGCCCGAAGATCCAGATGTGTACGATATGCTGTGCCGTGCCGACAGCCTGGGGGTGTTTCAGGTGGAAAGCCGGGCGCAGATGAATTTTCTGCCCCGCATGCGGCCCCGGTGTTTTTATGATCTGGTGATCGAAGTGGCGATCATTCGCCCCGGCCCGATCCAGGGGGACATGGTGCATCCGTATATCCGCCGCAGGAATGGGGAAGAACAGGTGTCGTTCCCATCTGATGCGTTGGGCGAGGTGTTGGGCAAAACCTTGGGCGTGCCCCTGTTCCAAGAACAGGCCATGCAGATCGCCATCGTGGGGGCCGGGTTCACGCCGGACCAGGCCGACCGGTTGCGGCGGTCCCTGGCCACGTTCAAGAAACATGGCAACGTCAGCGAATTCCGCACCCTGTTCATGCGCGGGATGGCGCGCAATGGGTATGACGAAGATTTTGCCGAACGGTGTTTCAGCCAAATCGAAGGGTTCGGGTCCTATGGTTTTCCAGAAAGCCATGCGGCCAGTTTCGCGCTGCTGGTCTATGCCTCAAGCTGGTTGAAGTATCACCACCCAGGCATTTACTGCTGTTCCCTGCTGAACGCCCAGCCCATGGGGTTCTATGCGCCCGCTCAGATCGTGCGCGACGCGCGCGAACATGGCGTAGAGGTGCGTCCGGTCTGCATCAACGCCAGTTACTGGGACAACGTGATGGAACCTGATGGGCGCGGGGGCTTGGCGGTGCGGCTTGGGTATCGCCAGATCAAAGGCATGGCCGAAGAAGACGCGGCCTGGCTGACCGCTGCGCGGGCCAATGGATATCACACCGTTGAAGGCGTCTGGCGGCGGGCTGGGGTTGCGCCAAAAACCATTACCGCCTTGGCGGAAGCGGATGCGTTCCGCAGCGTGGGTTTGAACAGACGCGAGGCGTTATGGGCCGCCAAAGCCATCACTGCCGATAAACCCTTGCCCCTGTTCGCCGCTGATTTGGATGGGGAAGGGATTGTGGAAGACGCCGTGCATTTGCCCCAAATGACCGAAGGGGAGGAAGTGGTGGAAGATTATGTGGCCCTGCGCCTGACCTTGCGGTCCCATCCCGTGGCCCTGATCCGCCACCGCCTGACGCCGGGCATGGGCGAAGCCCCAGTTTTGGAAGCTGTGGGGGACACAGGGGCCGCTGAAGCCGTGGCCCCCGTGCCGGTGGACGAGGCGAAGACAGGGGTTTACGACAGGCGGCTGTCCGACAAGCCCAACCTGTCCATGCGCCGCCATCCCCGTGATTTGCGCATTATCGTGGCCAACAGCTGATGGGCTGGTCAAAGCCCTGCGGGCTTTGGCGTGATGCCCCCACCCGTGCCGGGCGGGTCCGGTGGGGGCGCTGCCCCGTCACAAAACAATGTTTTGTGACCCCCCGAGGTATTTGCCCTCAAAGTGAAGGGGATTATTGACGGTTCCCCCGGTCCGGCTAGGTCATTTTGCATGAAGTGGATGCGCACAGCAGTGGTCTTGTCGGCGGTGCCGTGGGCTGTTTGGGGTCAAAGTTCCGGTATGGTGGAAGATTTTGAAAACCAGCCCCAGACCCGATGGGCCTTTGTCGCCGATGGGGTGATGGGCGGCGTGTCCCAAGGGCGCGCGCAATTGGTGGACACAGATCGCGGACCAGCGGTTCGCTTGACTGGGACCGTCAGCACCGAAAACAACGGCGGTTTTGTGCAGGTTCGATACCGGCTGCCAGACCCCTGGCCGGACGACGCCCAAGGGTTGCAACTGTTGGTGCGGGGCAATGGCGAAACGTACTATGTCTTTTTGCGGCCACGTCATGCGCAGCGGCGGTGGCATTCCTTTCGCCATGCGTTTCCCACCACAACAGACTGGGCCGAGGTGGTGCTGCCGTTTGAAGATTTTGCCCCATCCCACGCCGGTATGGCAAATGCCATCGCCCCCAGTGATGTGGTCAGCATCGGTATCGTTGCCTATGGCCGGGACCATGATGCAGACCTGACAGTGGGGCACGTCAGCCTGTATTGACAAATCACGCCGTCTGCCGACCACTGCCGTATGGCTGGCGCAAATGTAGACACTGTAAAACGGATTTTGGTTCTGGGCCCCACCGGCACCATTGGCCAAGCAGTGGTGCGCGCCTTGCTGGCGGCGGGTCATGATGTTGCGTGCGTGGTGCGTCCGAACCGCACTGAAATACCGGACGCCTTGGTTGGTGCCGCGGTGCGGTACGCAGACGTGTCCGACCCCGAAGCTTTGCGCCGCGAAGGCTTTGGCGAAGCGTCATTCGATGCTGTGGTTTGCTGTTTGGCGTCCCGAACAGGGCATCCCGCAGATGCTTGGGCCATCGACCATGCCGCCACAGTCAATGCCATCGATGCGGCGGTGGCAACTGGGGTACGCCAGTTTGTGTTGTTGTCGGCAATTTGCGTGCAAAAGCCATTGTTGGAATTCCAAAGGGCAAAATTGGCTGCTGAATCTGCCCTAAAACATTCGGGGCTGGTGTATTCCATTGTACGGCCCACAGCGTTCTTCAAGTCGTTGTCGGGGCAGATTGATCGAGTGCGTCGGGGCAAGCCGTATTTGATGTTTGGCGACGGGCAAGCAACCGCCTGCAAGCCCATCAGTGACGGGGATCTGGCCGACTTCATCGTTGGGTGTTTGGACGATCCAGCCCGTCAAAACGCAATCCTTCCCATCGGTGGACCGGGTCCAGCCGTGACCCCTCAACAGCAGGGGGCGTGGTTGTTTGAATTGCTGGGCACGCCGTCCAAAGTGCGGCGCGTGCCGTTTTGGTTCATGGACGGTCTTGTGGCGGTTTTGTCCCTGCTGGGCCGCTTCAGCCACCGTGTTGCAGACAAAGCAGAATTCGCACGGATTGGGCGGTATTACGCCACGCAATCCATGTTGGTGTGGGATGACGCGGCGGGGGCGTATGACGCGGATGCAACGCCGTCTTTTGGGTCTGACACGTTGAAGGATTTTTACGCTGATGTGATTAACAAGGCCGAAACAGTGGATCTTGGTGATCACGGTATATTCTGATGATGGGGCGCTGCCCCCTTGGGCCTGCGGCCCAATTCCCCCGGAGTATTTTTAAACAAAAGAAAGCAGGGTTTGGTGCAGACGATGATCCAGATGCCCATCGACGGGCAGGCCATTTTGGATTTGAAATTTTTCCAAGGCTTTGACTGTGTTGGTTCCGATAAATCCGTCTGCGCCTTGCGTATCGAACCCCAGGTCCGACAGCACGGTTTGCGCTTGGATCACTTGCGCTTGGGTCAGGCCCGGTTCATCGGGATCGCCCGGTGACTTCAGGGGACCATCCCCCCGCAAGCGATCCGCAAGGTGCCCCACAGCCACGGCATAGGCTGGCGCGTTGTTATAGGCCAGCAACGCCCGATAATTTGCGGAGGCCAAAAAAGCAGGGCCGCGATGTCCTGCGGGCAGGATGAACGCCAGTTGGGCTTGTTGCAGACTAGGACTTGGCGAGACCACGTACGGACGCACACCCTGGGCCGCCCAGTCATCCAGCAATTGTTCTGGGTGATGCCGGGCCCAGTGCAGATCAAGTTCAGCGGGAAAGGACACCTCGACCGCCCAGGGGGCGTCCATCCACCCCTGTTCCGCCAGATAATTGGCCGTTGATGCCAGGGCGTCCTTGGGATCTGTGCCGCAAATGTCGGCCACCGGACCGTCAAACCCCACCGCATAGTCTAGGTATGATGTGGGCATGAACTGCGTATGCCCCATGGCACCGGCCCAACTGCCCATCATTTCTGCCGGGTCCATAAGCTGGTGATCCACGATTTTCAAAGCCGCAAGAAGCTGCCCTTCGAACAAAGGGCGACGCCGTCCGCTGTGGGCCAAAGTGGACAGGGCTTCAAACACTGAAACACTTCCTAAGATCTGCCCGAAATTTGTTTCCATTCCCCAAATCGCTGCGATGATATGCCGGTCCACGCCAAACCGATGTTCCAGGGTCATGAATGTATCGCGGTGGGTGTTCAACTGGGTGCGACCTGCTTGAATGCGTGCGTCGCTGACGGTCAGGTCCAGGTATTGGCGCAGGGTTTTGCGGGCTTCGGCTTGCGTTTCGTCTGACGTGGTGCTGGTGGCGTTGGTGCGCATCAAGGGCGCGCATCGCGCCAATGTGGCGTCAGAACATGTGCCTGCAGCCCTGGATAAAAAGTCGGCTTTCCAACTTTCGAACGTCATCGGCGGGTCCGCTTTACGGTACGTTTCTTTTTGCCCTTGGGCGGGGATTTGCGGCGTTTGAAGCCGCGCCGCGCAGGGCCTTTTGCTGGGGTTTCGCCTTCCAAATCCAGAAGTTCGAACACCAGGCCCCCGGTCACGGGCACGGCTTCTGTGATCTTTACAGTGGCGCGTTGCCCAGATCTGATGATGCGACCGCTGTCTGCGCCCTGCAACGTTCCAGTGTCGCGGTCAAAATGGAAGAATTCCTGGCCCAGTTCACGCATGGGCACCAGACCGTCGGCCCCGGTTTCGTCCAGGCGAACAAAGATGCCAAATTTCGCGATCCCCGCCACGCGGCCCGTGAAGCTTTGCCCCACACGTTCTGACAAAAAGGCTGCAAGATAGCGATCTGTCGTATCGCGTTCGGCCAGCATGGACCGTCGTTCTGTGTCCGAGATATGGTTGGATGTCGCTTCCAACCGGTCGATATCGTGGGCGGTTAACCCGTCATCGCCCCACCCGTGGGCCGACACCAACGCCCGGTGCACTATCAAGTCCGCGTACCGGCGAATGGGGGATGTGAAGTGGGCATAATTCTTCAGAGCCAATCCAAAGTGACCATAGTTTTTCGGGCTGTAATAGGCCTGGGTCATGGACCGCAACGTGGCCATGTTGATCAACTCTGCTTCGTCTTTGCCAGCTGCGGCGTTCAGAAGTTGGTTCAAATGCCGTGTGTGCAAGACCTGGCCTTTTGCCAAAGGCAGGCCGGATGCTTTGGCCACGTCCCGCAAGGCGTCCAGTTTTGATGGATCAGGTTCTTCATGGACGCGGAAAATCAACGGGCTTTTCTGGGCGTTCAAGGTTTCGGCCGCCGCCACATTGGCCAAGACCATGCATTCTTCAATTAACTTGTGGGCATCAAATCGGTCGCGATAGTTGACCGATGCAACTTTCCCATCATCTGTCAGTTCGATTTTGCGTTCCGGCAGGTCCAATTCCAACGGTTGGCGGTGTTCGCGGGCTGTTTTCAACGCTTTATAGGCCGCAAACAACGGGCGCAAAACAGGGTCTAATAAGGGCTTTGTGCGGTCGGTAGGGGCCCCGTCGATCGCCGCTTGCGCGTCTTCATAACTCAGCGCTGCGGGGCTGGTCATCAGGCCGCGCACAAAACGGTGGGACAGTTTTTCCCCTTGGGCATTGATCTGCATTTCCACCGCGATGCAGGGGCGTTCGACCCCTTCGTGCAGAGAACACAAATCCCCCGACAGCCGGTCGGGCAGCATCGGGACCACACGGTCCGGGAAATACGTGGAATTGCCACGGCGCTTGGCTTCGTCGTCCAACGCCGTGCCCGGGCGGACATAGTGGGCAACATCGGCGATGGCGACCCACAGCAGAAAACCGCCTTCATTGGCTGGGTCGTCGTCTGGAATGGCGCAACAAGCGTCGTCGTGGTCGCGGGCGTCAGCGGGGTCGATGGTGATCAGCGGCAGGTGGGACAAATCCGTGCGACCATCGGCGCTTGCTGGGCCTGCACGGTCCACTTCCGCGATAACGTCGTCCGGGAAGTTGTCTGGGATGCCGTGTTGATGGATGGCAATCAAAGACACGGCTTTGGGGGCGGACGGGTCCCCCAAACGGTCAACGATGCGGGCCTTGGGCAAGCCCATGCGGGACTTTGGCCCGGATTGTTCGGCTTCCACCAATTCCCCGTCTTTGGCATCTGCTGTGGCGCCGTCGGGCACTTGCCATTCTTTGTCTGCGCCTTTGTCGATGGGCACAATGCGCCCGCCTTCGCTGCGCTTGCGAAAAATGCCCAGGATGCGGCTGGGGTTTTGGCCGATGCGACGGATCAGGCGGCCGGTGTATTGAAACGCTTCCCCTTCTGCTTCGGTCAGCCTGGCCAAAACCCGGTCCCCTTGGCCCAGGGCTGGGTCACTGTCGCGCAAGGACAGCAGCACCTGCGGCATCACACCGGTGCCTTGCCATTCCATTGGTACAGCAAACAGGTCGCCATCGGCGTCTGGTGCAAGCACTTGCAGCACCGACACGGGCGGCAGCTTGTCGGGATCGGTAAAGCGGCGCTTGCGTTTCTTGAGGTGCCCTTCAGCGGCCAGGTCTTTCAACATGGCTTTCAGATCAACCCGCGCCGCCCCTTTGATGCCAAACGCCCGCGCAATGTCGCGCTTGGTGCTGGCATCGGGGTTTTCACGAATGAATTCCAGGATTTCGTCTTTGGTGGGAAGCTGAGACATAAAACCCCGCTATCACTTCACAAAGACAATCAAAACCCTTGGGGTTTCCGCAGAAAGGCATATGTCTGCCCCATCACGCGGCGGAGGATGCGATGCGCACCACACTTATATCATTTGCTTTGGCCATGGCCGCAGGATTTGCGTTTGCCCATGACTATGCTGTTGGGGAAATCTCGATCAAGCACCCGGTGGCCTATCCCACTGTGGGGCGCACCGGGGCCGGATATATGGAGATCATGAACGAAGGCCCGGCGGATCGGTTGGTCGGCGTTTCGGCGGAATTCCCGCGCGTTATGCTGCACGAATCCGTCACTGAAAATGATGTGACCCGCATGGAACACCGCATGGCCGTTGATTTGCCGACCGGCGAAATGGTGACGTTCAAGCCCGGTGGATTGCACGTGATGTTCATGGGCCTGTCTGAACATTGGAAGGTGGGCGACGAAATCCCTGCCACGTTAAACTTCGAAACGGCGGGGTCCGTCGACGTTGTTTTCAAAGTGGAAGAACGCCCCACACGGACCGAAGGCGAAACCGACCACAGTGCCCACCAAGGGATGGATCATTCCAACCACTGAAGCCTTGGGTCAAAGGTCGGTGACTTCGTCCACATCGCGCAGCATATCCACCTGGGCGACACGCAAATCGGGGATACTGGCGATGGTGTCCTGCAAAGCGTGTTCAGTGGACCAGCGCACCCCCCTAAACAGCGTTGTGGGCAGCGCGCGGGCGCGTTTCAAACCCACCAACCAATACCCACCATCTGGCGCAGGGCCGAAGACTGCGTCGGCTGATCCCAATGCTTGGAATGCTGTCCAGACCTTGGCGGGGGTTATGCCGGGGATATCGGCCCCCACAATCGCCACTGGCCCGGTGGGCATGTTCTGAAACACGCGACGCATCCGGTCGCCCAGGTCGCCGGGCCCTTGGGGCACGCGTGGCACATCGCTGGGCCAAACGCGGCTTTTCAGACCTTGGGCATCTGGGGCCACCGCCAGAACCACTTGCCAGCGCGGGTCGCGCAAGCGGCGGATCAAGGTGCGGGTTTGGTGGCGGAACCACCAGGCGGCTGCGGTCATTCCGATGCTGCGACCCAGCCGGGTTTTAACGCGACCCGGGCGGGGTTCCTTGACCATGATGACCAGCCAACGATCAGCCAAAATAGTCCCCCAAGATGCGGGTATAGATCGCTTTAAGCTGGTGAATTTGCGCCACTTCCACCCTTTCATCCACCTGGTGCATGGTCTTCCCCACCAGTCCGAATTCCGCCACCGGGCAGTGGGCCTGGACAAACCGGGCATCCGATGTGCCCCCGCTGGTGGACAGTTCTGGCGTGCGATTGGTTTCGATTTGCACGGCGTTGGCGATCAATTCAGACAGCGGTCCTGGCGGTGTGATGAAGCTTTCGCCCGATATTTTGACCTTCATCGAAAATCGGATGTCATGGCGTTTGTCGGCTGCATCCAGGTGGCCCTGCAGCCAGTTCGTTAACGCAGCCCCGGTGTGGGCGTCGTTGAAGCGAATGTTCACCACCGATGTACACTGGGCCGGGATCACATTGTTGGCGGGGTTGCCGGTGTCGAAATTCACCACAGCCAAGGTCGATGCATCGAAATGTTCGGTCCCTTCGTCCAAGACTTCGCTGGACAAACTGTGCACCAAGTCGGCCATGGCGGGCACTGGGTTTTTGGCGCGATGGGGATATGCGGAATGCCCCTGCACCCCTGTGGCCGTAACCCACGCCGTCATGGACCCGCGCCGCCCGATCTTCATCATTTCGCCCATGTGATCTGGGCTTGTGGGTTCGCCCACCAGACACACGGACATGGCTTCGCCTTGGGTGTCCATCCAGTCCAACAAGGCGACTGTGCCGTCCACGGCATCGCCTTCTTCGTCGCCTGTGATAGCGATGATGATGGACCCATCCGGGGGCGTCGCTTTAACAAAATCAATGGCTGCAGCAGCAAAGGCCGCCACACCAGATTTCATATCCGTTGCACCGCGGCCGTACATAAACCCGTCTTTGATTTCTGCGCCAAAGGGATCCACCGTCCAGGCCGCTTCATCGCCCACGGGCACCACGTCTGTGTGACCGTTGAAGCCAAATGTTTTGGCGTGGCCTTTGTCCCCCCAGCGGGCAAACAAGTTGGACACCTGGCCCCGGTCAACGCGCGTGCAGGTGAAACCGGCATCCGACAGCACCTGTTCCAACAAAACCAGCGCGCCGCCTTCCACAGGGGTCACGCTGGCGCAGCGGATCAGCTTGGCGGTCAATTCGGCGGGATCGGTCATTTGGCGTCCTCGAAAAACGGGGTCATTTGCGCGATCACAACGCTGTTTTCATCCAACGCGCGCTGCATCAGGGCCTTTTCTTCGTCGTTGATGTCATGCCCTTCGGCCAGCCGTTCGTCCAATGTGCCGTACCCAGACACATCCAAAGGGGCCAGGTCGGCTTGTTTCAGGATGGACACCGTTTCGCGCACGGCTTCTGCTTCGTCCACGCCACTGGCATAGATCATCAGCGCCCCGCCGGTGGACCCGTCCGGCAAGCCATCGCCGTCCTTGCGGCCCACTTCCACCAAAAGGGTGAAGACTTGTTGCTGTTTTTTGGGTTTGTCGGACATCGGCGGCCCCGTCATGTTGTCCCTTGGCTTTAACGGGTGATCCCAATCATGGGAAGGGCCGCCGCAGGCGCGGGCGGACCGTGGCCCGCCAACACCGCTGGGTCGCGGGGTTTAGTCGCGCAGAAGTTCGTTGATGCCGGTTTTGCTGCGGGTGCGTTCGTCCACGCGTTTGACGATCACGGCGCAGTACAGGTTCACGTTGTTTTTGGACGGCATGGATCCGGCCACCACAACGGAATAGGGCGGCACTTCACCGTACATGACTTCACCTGTGTCGCGGTCCACGATCTTGGTGGATTGGCCGATGAACACGCCCATGCCCAGAACGGACCCTTCGCGGACGATGCAGCCTTCCACAACTTCGGACCGGGCCCCGATAAAGCAGTTGTCTTCAATGATGGTGGGGCCAGCCTGCATGGGTTCCAAAACCCCGCCGATGCCAACACCCCCCGACAGGTGCACGTTCTTGCCGATTTGCGCGCAGGACCCCACGGTTGCCCATGTGTCCACCATGGTGCCGCTGTCGACATAGGCCCCCAGGTTCACGAAAGATGGCATCAGCACCACGCCCGGCGCGATATAAGCGGATTTGCGCACCACACAGTTTGGCACGGCGCGGAAGCCCGCGGCCCCCCATTCGTTTTCGCCCCAGCCTTTCCACTTGCTGTCGACTTTGTCCCACCAAGACCCGCCTTGGGCGGACCCGCCTTGCATTTCCATGTCTTTCAACCGGAAGCCCAGCAACACGGCTTTCTTGGCCCATTGGTTCACGTGCCAGTCGCCGCTGTCTTGGCGTTCGGCCACCCGCAATGTGCCGCCGTCCAGCGCGTTCAGCGTGTCTTCGATGGCTTCACGGGTTTCGCCTGTGGTGGCGGGTGTGATGGCGTCGCGGTTGTCCCACGCGGCCTCGATCGCGGTTTCAAGCTGTGCGTTTGACATGGGATCCCCCTTTGGTCGTCAGTTTGCGGGTCTTTACTGTGGCGGAGGTAGCGCGTCTAGCGCCACTTCAAGGAACACCCCATGGATGGCATCTGAACTGCCGGTGCAGCCGCCCCTGCCGCCAGGGCCAGCATTGCGTCGCGCAGGTCAGCTTTGCGACCCGTGGCATCCCCCCGCCCGGCATCATCCAACCGCCCGCGATATTGCAACGTCAGGTCCGGACCGTACCCGAAGAAATCCGGCGTACACACCGCCCCAAACGCCCGCGCCACATCTTGGCTTTCGTCCACCAGATAGGGGGATGTCAGCCCGTGCTGTGCGGCAAAACCAGGCATGCGGTCGGGGGCGTCTGCGGGGTATGCAGAAAAATCGTTGGAATTGATCAGGACCGTGCCGATGCCTGCGTCCTCCAACGCTTGGAAATCTTGTGCCAGCCGGTCCGCCACCGCCACGACATAGGGGCAGTGATTGCAGATAAACGCCACCATCAACCCATTCGGTCGGGCCAGCGTGTCGCGGGTGAACGTTTTACCGGTGGGGTCTTTCAGGGCAAAATCAGGGGCAGGGCTGCCCAGGTCGGGCGCAGGGGTTTCAAGCAGCATCAGGTATCCTTCAACGGTGATGACGCGGGGTTGGCACCGCACAGCAACACGGCGACGCGTTCGCCCTTTTGCGGAACGTAAGCGCCCGACAGAATGGCTGCCAAAGCGGTGGCACCTGCGGGTTCTGTCAGAAGGCGCAGTTTGTCCCAAAGCGCGCGTTGTGCCTTGGAAATGGCATCGTCTGAAACGGTCACCGATTGGATTCCTTGGGCTTGGGCCAAGTCAAAACACAAATCGCCGATTTTGCGGGCCCCCAGGGCGTTGGCAGCGATACCCGACACCTGAACTTCGGTGGGGGCACCAGACGCAAGGGCGGCGTTCAGGGTGGGGGCGTTTTCGGGTTCCACCGCCACGATTTTGCGCGCGCCTTGGGTCCAGGCCATCGCCCCGCCAATCAATCCACCACCGCCCACGGCGATCAAAACTGTGTCCGCCTGCAACCCTTGGTCTTCCCATTCCGCCATAACAGTGCCTTGTCCCGCCAAGGTCATGGGCGCGTCATAGGCATGGATTTGCGCAGCACCCGTTTCCGCTTCATGGGTCAAAGCGGCCGTCAACGCATCGGCATAGGTGCCGCCCACCACCTGCAAATCAGCGCCCAGGGATTTGATCAGGTTGATCTTCGCAGCCCCCGCAATTTCGGGCACAAAGATGCGCGCTGTGTGCCCGCCCTTGGTGGCAGCCCAGGCCACAGCGGCCCCGTGGTTTCCCCCGCTGGCCGCCACGAAACCCGCAGGGGGCACATCCATCGACAGCACTGAATTCATGGCCCCCCGGGCCTTGAAACTGCCGGTGTGCTGCAGGTGTTCCAATTTGAAAGTAAGCTGTGGACCAAAGGCATCGCTGTCCATCACCGGGGTGCGATGCACATGGGGCTTCACGCGATCCCACGCTGCCAAAATATCGATCCGCCGCACGGCCATCTGTTTTCCCCTTGCTTGACGCCCTGCGTCGAATAGGCCCTAGTCCAGCAACAGTTTCAACCAAAAGGACCACCGCAATGTCTGACCCCCGCCGCAAACACGCCATGCGTTCCAGCAGCCAAGACATCAGCAGTGCCAAGGGCGTGCCTGACACGCCGCAAACCCGGTCGCCTGCGTACAGACTTGCGTTCGATGATGCGGATTTCCTGTGCCAGGACGCGTTGCGCCCCGTGCGGTTGCAATTGGAACTGCTGAAGCCAGAGATGTTGTTGGATGAACAGGGCGTCAAATCCACCATCGTTTTGTTCGGCGGGGCCCGAATTCCCGAAGCCGCCAAGAAAGACACGGCCCGCACCAAGACCCTGGCGGATTTGTCCAAGTATTATGAAGAAGCCCGCAAATTCGCCTATGCCATGACCAAGGCGTCCGACGGGTATGAAGACGTGATCGTGACTGGTGGCGGGCCAGGGGTGATGGAAGCCGGCAATCGCGGTGCTGTGGAAGCGGGTGGGCGGTCCATCGGCCTGAACATCGTGCTGCCCCACGAACAGGCCCCCAACGAATATGTCACGCCAGAGCTGTGCTTTAACTTCCATTATTTCGCGATCCGCAAAATGCACTTCTTAATGCGGGCAAAAGCAATCTGTGTGTTTCCCGGCGGGTTTGGGACATTGGACGAAATGTTCGAAGCCCTGACCCTGATCCAAACAGATCGGATGGACCCTGTGCCGTTCTTGCTGTTCGGGGAAGACTTCTGGCGGTCCATCGTGAATTGGGAAAACCTGGCGGACGCGGGCACCATTTCTGATGAAGATTTGAACCTGTTCCAATTTGTGGAAACCGCCGAAGACGCCATGGCTGCCATCAAAAACTGGGACTATAAAAAGCCCTAATTTTTACGCATTAGCAGCTTAGTTACGCCAAACGCCTATCCTATCGTCATCACACGAAAGGAAGGTTCACAATGGCCAAACAGCATGTTTCCATGAAGGCAGAACTGGACGCGGTTGGCATGATGTACGTGCGGCGGCTTTTGCGCCCCGTATTTGCCAAACCCGGACAGGACTTGCGCCAACGCCTTGGGTTTTTCGGCTATGATATGCGGGACGGGTTCTTGGTAACCGCGCCCCACGGCAAGAAGGTTTGCCCCATCAGCGCCATTTGACAGGGGCGTCAGACCAGCCCGGCTTCGGCCGCAATTTCTTTGCGGGATTTCCGGGCGCGCTCGGTTTCTGACTTCAATTGCCCACAGGCGGCCATGATATCTTCGCCCCGCGGCGTGCGAATGGGGCTGGCATATCCCGCTTGATAGATGATGTTTGCAAAGGCCCGGATTCGGTTGTTGGACGACCGTTCGTATGGCGACCCAGGCCAAGGGTTGAAGGGAATCAAATTCACTTTGGCCGGGATGTCCTTGATCAATTGCACCAGACGATGGGCATCGTCGTCGGTGTCATTCACGCCCTTCAGCATCACATATTCAAACGTAATCCGTTCCGAATTGCTGGCCTTGGGATAGGCTTTCAACGCGTCCAACAGGGCTTCGATGTTCCAGCGCTTGTTGATGGGCACCAGCGTGTCGCGCACATCATCGGTGGTGGCGTGGAATGAAACCGCCAACAAACACCCGATTTCCGTGGCCGTGCGGGCGATTTCAGGAACAACGCCCGATGTGGACAGGGTAATGCGCCGCCGCGACAGGGAAATGCCTTCGGGGTCCATGGCGATTTTCATCGCATCGCGGACATTTTCAAAATTATACAGCGGTTCGCCCATCCCCATCAGAACGATGTTGGACAACAGCCGCGTTTCGTCTTTGGGGTGGCGGCCTGGCTTGGGCCATTCGCCCAGATCATCGCGGGCCAACATCACTTGGCCGATGATTTCCCCCGGCGTTAAATTCCGCACCAGCTTTTGCGTGCCCGTGTGGCAAAATGAACAGGTCAATGTGCAGCCCACTTGGGACGAAATGCACAATGTGCCCCGATCTTCTTCGGGAATGTAGACGGTTTCGACTTCGTGCCCGCCTGCGATTCGCACCAGGTATTTGCGGGTGCCGTCAGCGGACACCTGCTTGGATACCACTTCGGGGATTGCGATGGTGAAGTGGTGGGCCAGCAACGCGCGATAATCTTTGGACAAGTTGGTCATATCCGCAAAGTCGCGCACGCCCTTTTGGTAAATCCACTGCCACACTTGGCCCATGCGCATTTTTGCCTGCTTTTCCGGTGTGCCCGCCGCGATTAACGCGTCGCGCAGACCGTCCCGGGTCATCCCCACCAAATTGGTGCCGTCCCCGCTGTCTTTGCGGGGAATGGTCAACACGTCTGGGGTAAGGGGGGCAGGGGCCTGGGCCATGTCAGTGTCCTGTCACATAAAGAAGGCCCCGCAATAGCAGGGCCCCCACAGAAAATCAAAAAGGCTGGATCAGCTGCAGTTTTGCGCAGCGGTGCTGACAGCTTTGGTAAAGCCAGACAGGCTGAACGTGTCTTTGGTGTTGGTGCCCCGGCCCGATTGCGCAGTAATGGTGGCTTTTGCGCCGCGTTTCATGGCGGCCACGATTTTGGCATCCGATGAAGCGTCAGCTGGCCAGGCCCATTCGCCCTTGGCCGACAGCGTGAATTTTTGGCCATCCACGTCTAATGTGACACCGCGTCCTTCCGCAAAAGGATACCCGCCGGTGAAGGCCACTTGGCCCTTCACATTTGCGCCGGGGCGATAAAAGACAAAGAATCGAATGTCGCCACGGTTCACGCTGACCACCTGGCCGCCGCGCGTGTTCACGGTTTCCTGGGGTTGCGTTACCGCAAAGCATTCTTTGGGGTTCTGTGCGACAAACACCGACCAGTCCTTTTCAGCCGCCACGCGGTTGGTGGTGACTTGTGCCGATGCGAACGTGGCTGAAAGCGCCACCGCTGCTGCTGCTGCAATTTTGATGTACTTCATTGGGTTCCGCCTCAGTCTCCAACTTGGGGCACTGCGATTCGCATGTCTTCGCACGCGCGCACCGCCCACAGCCCCGTTTCCTTAAACGCTTTTTTAACCTATTCGCTGCTCTAGAAGAAACCCTTTGCGGTCGGGAAGGGGAAAAAATTTACGTGAAGGGCTAAATTCATGAAAAGTTCCGTTCCTTTGATCGACATTTGGCGGGGCGAATTCTTGGAAAGTCGGCATTTTGGCCATGCTGTCGTCATGGGACCCGGCGGCGATATTCTGGCTGCCTGGGGCGATCCAGATGCGGTTATTCTGCCGCGATCGTCTTGCAAAATCCTGCAAGCGCTGCCTTTGGTGGCCTCTGGCGCAGCAAACGCGGCTGGTTTGGGATCAATGCATTTGGCTTTGGCCTGCGCGTCCCACCAAGGGGCCGCCATCCACACCGACCCGGTTTTGGCGTGGTTAAAGTCCATTGGAAAAACCAATGATGATCTGCGCTGCGGGCCGCAAATGCCAAATGACATTCCCGCCCGGGACGGGTTGATCAAAGCGGATGCCACACCGTGCCGGTATCACAACAACTGTTCGGGCAAACATTGCGGGTTTTTGACGTTGTCAGATCATTTGGGCGCGGGACCGGAATACCACCACCCCGATCACCCGGTGCAACGCGCGGTTTTGGATGCGTTTGAAGAAACCACGGGCGAAACCAGCCCGGGATTTGGGATCGACGGATGTTCTGCGCCGAATTTTGCCTGCACCGTCACAGGCTTGGCGCGATCCATGGCCTTTGCCGCCAATGCCACCCACGGTGGGACCGGGCTGTCTGGGGCCGCGGCGGACTTGCGCGATGCCATGATGGCGCACCCGGATTTGGTGGCGGGCGAAACCCGGGCCTGCACGGAATTGATGCGCGCCGCGCCCGGCGTGGCCCTGAAGACGGGGGCCGAAGCGGTTTACACGGCCATCATCCCATCGCGGGGCATCGGAATCGCGGTCAAAGTGGAAGACGGGGCCTTTCGCGCCAGCGAAGCCGTGATCACAGCGCTGCTGATCCGCTTGGGGTGCCTGGATGCCAACCATCCATCTGCCCGCGCACGGCTGGGTCCGATCAAGAATTGGGACGGTCTTGTTACAGGGCGTTGCGATGTTACGGCCCAGTTCGGGACCCTAGGTGACAAACTCTGACTGGTGATATCCTTGCAGGTACAGCAAAGCGGTCAGGTCGCCGTGGTTGATTGTGATGGCGGCCTGGGCCTGTACCGTGGGTTTTGCATGCAACGCCACCCCCATGCCCGCGCGGTCCAACATGCCCAGATCGTTGGCGCCATCGCCCACAGCCAGAACATCTTTGGCGGTCAGCCCTTTCTTTTCGATGATGTCTTCCAAGGCAGTGACTTTCGCGTCCCGCCCCAAGATGGGCCGCTTCACATTGCCGGTCAGGGCAGTGTCTTTGGTTAACAGCGTGTTGGCGCGGTGTTCCTGAAAGCCCAAGGTTTTGGCCACGCGTTTGGTGAAATCAGTGAACCCGCCCGACACCAGGGCTGCGTAAGCGCCGTCCCGTTTCATGGTGGACACCAGCGTTTTGCCCCCAGCCGTCAGGGTGATGCGGTTTGTCCAAACCGTGTCGATCACGGCTGTGTCCAACCCTTTGAGCAATTTAACCCGTGCCCGCAAAGCGTCTTCAAAATCCAGTTCGCCGTTCATGGCGCGGGCGGTGATGTCGGCCACTTCGTCGCCGACGCCGGCTTCTGCCGCCAGTTCGTCGATGCATTCTTGCCCGATCATCGTGCTGTCCATATCCGCCAGCAAGACTTGCTTTTTGCGGTTGGTGTTGGGCACCAGGTTCAGGTCGATGCCGTCTTGATCCAGGTCTGCCTTCAGCTGGGTGATGTTGGCATCCACGGGGCAGTCGAACTGGGCCGCCACGCCGTCGGCCAACCAAGACACGTCCCACCCTTCCAGGCTTTGGGCGGCGGACCGCACCACGGCGTCCGTCACCAAGGCGGTGTCTGGATTGGACAAAAGAACGGCGATTGGCATGGCGAAAACCCAAGTTGCTTGGCGGGCGTGTATCTTTCGTTGGATGGATTTACCAGCGTGTCTGTCGCGGCATTTGACCTTTGGGGCGTGGGGTTGGTCTACGGCATGATGTTTCCGATGGGCGCACGCCGTGTCGGAAATGATGGCCCAAACGGCGGAAACCGCAGAAATTTTGCCTTGGCAATCGGATGGTGCGCCGATAAGCGGGGGGCAGGACATCCTGCCCTAACGCAGGACGAATATCTGTAAGGATACCACTGATGGCACTTTTGAAACCGGCAACGCGGCCGGCAAACCCGCGTTTTTCGTCTGGCCCTTGCGCCAAACCCCCCACATGGACACTGGACGCATTGAAAGACGCCCCTTTGGGTCGGTCGCACCGCGCTGCTGTGGGCAAAGACAAACTGAAAGCCGCGATAGAGACAACGCGCGAGATTTTGGGCGTCCCGGCAGATTACAAAATCGGCATCGTCCCCGCATCTGACACCGGCGCCTATGAAATGGCCATGTGGAACCTGCTGGGGGATCGCCCGGTGGAAATGGTGGCTTGGGAATCCTTTGGGTCCGGCTGGGTCACCGACGCTGTGAAGCAGTTGCAGGTTGAAGCGACAACGCATGTCGCCGACTACGGCAAGATCGTGGATATGGCTGATCTGAACTGGGACAACGACGTGTGTTTCACCTGGAACGGCACAACATCGGGTGTGCGTTTGCCGAACGGCGATGTGATCCCAGCAGACCGCGCGGGACTGACGCTGTGTGATGCCACATCAGCCGCCTTTGCCATGGATCTGCCGTGGGACAAATTGGATGTCACCACCTTCAGCTGGCAAAAAGTGCTGGGGGGCGAAGCGGCCCACGGCATTCTGATCCTGTCGCCGCGCGCTGTGGCCCGGTTGGAATCATACACCCCGCCATGGCCGCTGCCCAAAATCTTCCGCCTGACCAAAGGCGGCAAGCTGATTGATGGCATCTTCACGGGGGCCACCATCAACACGCCGTCCATGCTGTGTGTGGAAGATTATCTGTTCGCTTTGGATTGGGCCAAATCGGTGGGGGGCTTGGACGGATTGAAGGCCCGCGCCGCGGCCAATGCCCAAGCGATTTGGGATTTCTGCGAAGACAACGACTGGATCGAAAACCTGGCGGAAGACCCAGCCACGCGGTCGGTCACATCGGTCTGCTTGAAGTTCACGGACCCCACCATCGAAGACGGCGCAGCCTTTGCAAAAGCCATCGCCAAACGGTTGGAAAGTGAAGGCATCGCCCTGGACATCGGGGCGTATCGCGATGCGCCCCCAGGCTTGCGCGTTTGGTGCGGCGGCACGGTGGAAACCAGCGATATCGCGGCGATGCTGCCCTGGCTGGACTGGGCGTATCGGACCGAATTCGAAGCCTTGGCCCAAGCCGCGTGATTGGTGGGTTTCACCCACCCTACAGACAAACGCTGGGCTGCGTCCCGGCACCCGAAGGAATATGAAAATGCCCAAAGTACTGATTTCTGACAAACTGTCGGACGCCGCTGTTCAAATCTTCAAAGACCGCGGCATTGATGTCGATTTCCGCCCTGACGTGGGCAAGGACAAGGTCGAACTGCTGAAAATCATCGGCGACTATGACGGTCTGGCCATCCGGTCCGCCACCAAAGCCACGGAAAAGATCATCGCCAATGCCGACAACCTGAAAGTTATTGGCCGGGCCGGGATCGGCGTCGACAATATCGACCGTGTGGCGGCGTCCAAAAAGGGGATCATCGTGATGAACACCCCCTTCGGCAACATGATCACCACCGCGGAACACGCCATTGCCATGATGTTCGCTGTGGCCCGCCAAATCCCCGAAGCCAGCGCATCGACCCATGCGGGCAAGTGGGAAAAGTCGAAATTCATGGGGGTGGAACTGACCGGCAAAACCCTGGGGGTGATCGGCGCGGGCAACATCGGGGGCATCGTGTGCGAACGGGCGCGGGGCCTGAAAATGAAGGTCGTGGCCTATGACCCGTTTTTGTCCGAAGAACGCGCCGACAAGCTGGGCGTGGAAAAAGTGGAACTGGACGATCTGTTCGCCCGGGCGGATTTCATCACCCTGCACGTGCCCAAGACCGAACAGACCGCCAATATCATCAATGCGGATGCCATCGCCAAGATGAAACCTGGGGTGCGCATTGTGAACTGTGCCCGTGGCGGCCTGGTGGACGAAGATGCCCTGGCAGCGGCGCTGAAGTCCGGCCATGTGGCGGGGGCTGCGTTCGATGTGTTCGCGGTGGAACCCGCCACCGACAGTCCCTTGTTCAACCTGCCCAACGTGGTGTGCACCCCGCACTTGGGCGCCGCCACGACAGAAGCGCAAGAAAACGTGGCACTGCAGGTTGCTGAACAAATGTCCGATTACCTGCTGACCGGGGCAGTCAGCAACGCGCTGAACATGCCGTCCGTCACAGCGGAAGAAGCCAAGGTCATGGGCCCGTGGTTAAAATTGGCGGACCACCTGGGGGCCTTCATCGGGCAGATGACCGAAGAACCGATCGAAGCGATCAACATCCTTTACGACGGGAAAGTCTCTGAAATGAACCTAGAGGCGCTGAATTGCGCCGTCATCGCCGGGATCATGAAAGCCGGCAATCCGGATGTGAACATGGTCAGCGCCCCGGTCATTGCCCAGGAACGGGGCATCAAGATTTCCACCACCAACCAGTCGAAGTCAGGCGCCTTTGATGCCTACATCAAAGTAACGATGGTCACGAAAACGCGTGAAAAGTCGGTGGCTGGCACAGTGTTCAGCGACGGCAAGCCCCGGTTCATTCAGATCAAGGGCATCAATGTGGACGCGGAAATTGGGCGGCACATGCTGTACACCACCAACGAAGACGTGCCGGGCATCATCGGTCTGCTGGGCAACACCATGGGCAAGAACGGCGTGAACATCGCGAACTTTACCTTGGGGCGCAACGATGTGGGCGGCGAAGCCATCGCACTGCTTTATGTCGACAATCCCGTGCCCGTCAAAGTGCTGGACGCTTTGAACGCCACGGGCATGTTCGGCCAGGTGAATGCCCTGGACTTTGACGTGGCTTGACCTGGCCTTGCGCCGCTGGCCCGGACATCCGGGCTGGCGGGCTTTTCTGCCCTGGATCGACCCTGTGTCGGCACAAACAAATCGTCAAATCATCACAGGCTTACCCTTGGTGTGCCGCAAAGCTGGCCAATTTCCTGCGCATAGATGAACGGTACCACACCAACAGCGGGAGGGACCGATGCCAAACGACCGACACAACACCATGACCCGCGTGCGTGAAATGGCTGTTTTTGGCTTGCGCAAGGCGTTTGTCACACCTGCGCCCAAACCCGTGCGGGTCAATGCCCGGATGCAGGGGTTCTTTGGTCCTGGCATGGACCGGTCCGCGCAGTGGTTGCCTGAATAAACCGCCTTCGACTGGCGGCGTCCAAAGATAGCCGATTACCGGGTGGCGTCGCGGCAGGCCCCGCCGCGCCAACACTTGCGAAACGCGCGCACAGCTGTGCGATCGGGATCAACGATGGATGCTGACGGACACGCGTGGGCGTTGTAAACATAAGCGTCACCCTGTTTTTCCAACACAGCCAATCGCACGTCACCACTTGGGGGGTACCCGCACCAATGGGCCGCGCAGGTGACGTTGACCGTGACAGGAATTGATGTGGTGCGCGACAGTCCCGTTTTGGTGACAAAGCGCCCATCGAACGTGCCTTGCACCTGATACCCCTGCGGCAGTTCTTCCGCCCCCACCTGGGGCCGCTTGGGGGCCACCACGTTGAATGTGCCATAGACAGGCACATAACTTTCCTTCGCCTGTGCCGCCCAGGTGTACATATTTTGCGGCGTCAGACGCATGCAGCTTAACGCCTGGGCTTGGCCGGCAAACGTGATCGCCATCACGGCAAGAAGGGCTTTCATGACAAGTGCTCCTCAAACTCTGCCAGGACTTGGGCGTATACATCGCGTTTGAACGGCACGATGGAATCCAACAATGCGCTTCGATCCATCCAGGTCCAGGCGGAAAACTCTGGCTCTGGCGTTTCGATGTTCACGTCCGCGTCGGTGCCGTGGAACCGTGCCAGAAACCAAAGCTGTTCCTGCCCGCGAAAGCGCCCCTTCCACAGCTTGGGCACCAAATCATGGGGCAATTCATAGGGGATCCAGCCCCGGGTGCGCGCGGTGATGGTGACAAGATCGGGGGTGATCCCGGTTTCTTCTTCCAATTCCCGCAACGCCGCGGCTTCGGGGTCTTCGCCCGGATCAACGCCGCCTTGGGGCATCTGCCAGGCGTCCGAAAACCGGTCTTTGCGCTGGGCGGCAAACACCCGGCCGTCGGCGTTCACCACCATGATGCCCACATTGGGGCGATAGGGCAGGCGCGCGATCTGTTCTGGGGTCATGGGATCAGTCGTCGGTGGCGATGGCCGCCAGACCCTTCAGAATGTCGATGGCATAGGCCAGTTGATAATCTTCATCGCGCAGCTTGGCGGATTCTTCAGCCTGGGCTTCTTCCGCTTCGATCTGGATGCGCTGTTCTTCCGTCAAACTGTCGTTTTCCAGGGATCCACGCAGGGACCGTTCGGTGCGTTGGGGGCGGTCTTCGTCTTCGCCGTCCGCGCCGTCCACGGGGGGCGCTGCGGGGGGTTGTTCCACGATGATGTCAGGGGCCACACCCAGGGCCTGGATCGACCGGCCCGACGGCGTGTAATACCGCGCGGTGGTCAGCCGCATGGCCCCGCCGCCTGGAACATTCAGCAGTGTTTGCACCGATCCTTTGCCAAACGACTTGGTGCCCACGATGATCGCGCGCTGGTGGTCTTGCAACGCGCCGGCCACAATTTCAGACGCCGACGCCGAACCGCCATTGATCAACACCACGATGGGCTTGCCCTTCACCAGATCCCCGTCGCGGGCCATGGCGCGGCTGTTGTCGCGGGTTCCGCGCCCGCGGGTCGATACGATTTCGCCCTGTTCCAAGAACGCGTCGGACACAAAGATGGCTTGGTTCAGCAATCCGCCCGGGTTGTTGCGCAAGTCCAAGACCAATCCGTCGATGCCTTCCAACCCGCCGGCTTCATCCAGGGCATCGGCAATGCCTTCTTCCACACCGGGCAGGGTCTGATCGTTGAAGGTGGCGATCCGCTGCACGATGATGTCGTTCACCAGGTTGGTGCTGACGGCGGGCACTTTGATTTCGTCGCGGGTGATGGGCACATCAAACGGTTCTGCAATGCCTTCGCGCACCACGGTCAAAATCACGGTGGACCCGATGGGTCCGCGCAACATGTCCACGGCTTCGTTCAGCGTCAGCCCCAGCAGGCCCACTTCGTCCACATGGGTGATGAAGTCCCCCGGCTGCATGCCAGCGGCGGCGGCAGGGGTGTCGTCCATGGGCGAGATAACTTTGACAAAGCCTTCTTCCTGGCTGACCTGGATGCCCAAGCCACCGAACGCCCCGCGCGTTTCCACCCGCATGTCATCGGCGGCATCTTTGGACAAAAAGCTGGAATGGGGATCAAGTGATGTCAGCATGCCGTTGATGGCGGCTTCCACCAGTTCTTTGGAATCCACATCTTCGACATAGGTGCTGCGGATGCGGTCCAGCACGTCCCCGAACAATTCAAGCTGGCGATAATGTTCCGCGTCGGTGCTGGTCTGCGCCATCAAAGGCCCGGCGACATAGGCCGCAGACCCCAGGCCGACGGCTGCACCGGTGACTGCTGCAATGACAAATCTGCGCATGGAACACTTACTCCGCTTTGAACCACTCCGCGGGGTCCACAGGGGTTTGGACCTCGCGCACTTCGATATAAAGCGTGTCTTGGGCCAAGGCACTACCCCCAATCGAGTCCGACATCAGGCCAATTGGCGCACCTTTGTTCACAACTTCACCAGTTTGGGCAAAAATCTGGCCCATCCCGGCAAAAACCAGCAGCAAATTGGTGGCCGGTTCCAAAATCACCACCTGGCCATAATCCAGCAATGGCCCCTGATACCGCACCGTTGCGGCAGCGGGGCTTTTTACCAAAGCGCCGGGTTCGGTCACCAAAACCATGCCGGGGCGTTGAATGCCTGCGGCGTCTTGTTCGTCAAATTTGCGCAGCACCCGCCCCACCACGGGCAGGGGCAATTCGCCGAACAGCGACGCAGGGTCGATGGCGATGGCCACTTCTTCTTCAAGGGCGATGTCCCCCAACCCTTGGGCAAAGCTGTCCAGGGTTTCCGTGGTGGCGATCAACAGCGCCACCTTGGTGGGGTCTGCGGTAAACCGCATGGGCGTTTCGGTGCGGTCCGATATGGCTTGGGCCAAGTCAATGCGCGCCAGTTGGGCGGCTTGCAGCGCTTCTTGCATGATGTCTTGGGCGTCGGTCTGCAAAAACTGCAGGGACCGCAAATCTTCCAAGTCCGTGCGCAGGCGGTCGACTTGATCTGTCAGCCCCGGGGTCAGGCCGGACATCAACATGCCCGACCGCGCCGTGCCCATGGGCCCCATGGGATGAAGCAGCAAGGTGGGTTCGGGCGACCGTTCGATCAGCAGCAGGGTTTCAAACAGCGTCGCGATCTCGGACTCGCGCGACTTCAGCCGGGTCAGGATCGTGGCTTCCTGCACCGCGACTTCGCGCATGTTCCCACGCAGCGCTGCCATGCCCCCTTCAATGGCGAAGATCGTTTCTGACAGCGCCGCCATCCGGTCTTGGCGGTCACTGGCGGCTTTCAAGTTTGCCGTGGCGGTGCGCAGGGCGGCGGCGGCATTGGCAGCTTCGGCCGCCGGGTTGGCCCAGGCCACAGGGGCGCACATCAGCAGGGCTGCGATGAAAATCAGGTGCTTCATGATATCAACGATCCCCCTGTCATCTCTGGCGGTTGGGGCAGCCCCATCAGGGCCAGCACCGTGGGGGCCAGATCCGCCAGCCGCCCGTCGCGCAAGGATGCGTCTTTTGGCCCGCCCAGCAAAATCACCGGCACCAGGTTCGTGGTGTGGGCCGTGTGGGGATCACCCGTGACCGGATCGATCATCATTTCGCAGTTGCCGTGATCGGCGGTGACGATCATCGCGCCCCCCGCAGCCTGCACCGCGTCCACCACTTGGCCCAGGCCGTGGTCCACCGCTTCGCAGGCGGCAATGGCGGCGTCCAAATCCCCGGTGTGCCCCACCATGTCTGGGTTGGCATAGTTCGTGACAATCAGGTCATACCCCGCCTGCACCGCCGCGACGAATTTTTCCGTCACCTCTGGCGCGGACATGGCGGGCTGCAAGTCATAGGTGGCCACTTTGGGCGATTTCGGCATGAACCGATCTTCGCCTGTGCTGGGTGTTTCCACGCCGCCGTTCAAAAAGAACGTCACATGGGGGTACTTTTCAGTCTCTGCCAACCGGTACTGGCGTTTGCCATGCTGTGCGACCCAATCCCCCAGGGTGTTCTTCAAATCCCGCTTGGGGAAGGCCACGTCCATATACCCATCGTGCGCATCGGAATAGCTGACCATCCCCAAACACGCCGTCAGCGTGGGGCGGCCTGCAACATCAAAGCTGTCGAACCCCGGCTGGGCGATGGCGGCCATGATCTGGCGGGCCCGGTCTGCCCGGAAGTTCAAGCAAAAGACCCCGTCTTCGGGATGCATCCCGCCGAAGTCCCCCACCACCGTGGCCGGGATGAATTCGTCGGTGATGTCGCTGTCATACGCCGCCTGCACCACGTCGTGCGCCGTGGCGGCCTTGGGGCCCTGTCCCAGAACCAGGGCGTCGAAGGCGGTTTTGACCCGGTCCCATCGGTTGTCCCGGTCCATGGCAAAATACCGCCCCGTCACGGTGCCGATGGTGGCGGTGTCGGGCAATGCGTCTTCCAACTGGGCCAGATATGTCAGCGCCGACACCGGGGCCACATCGCGCCCGTCCGTGATCACGTGAACCACCGCACGCACCCCACGATCGTGCAGGCAGGTCAGGCTGGCCAACAGATGGGACATGTGCCCGTGCACACCGCCGTCCGACAGAACGGAAAAGACATGGGCCACCCCACCGCTGCGACGCAAACTGTCGGCAAATGCGCCAATCTTTTCATTTTCAAAGAAGCTGCCGTCTTCGATGGCCAGATCAATTTGGCCCAGGTCCATGGCCACGACACGGCCCGCCCCGATGTTGGTGTGGCCCACTTCTGAATTGCCCATCTGCCCTTTGGGCAAACCCGCATCTGGGCCGTGGGTGATCAGCGTTGCATGGGGGCAGGTCGCCATCAAGCGATCCATTGTGGGGGTGCGGGCCAGCTTGGGGGCATTGCCTTCGTCTTGCGACCCCAGGCCCCAACCGTCCAAAATGCACAAAACAACGGGTTTGGTCATAGTCCACTCCAATCATCGCCTGTTTAGCGGAGCGGTCAGCAAAAACCACCAGATTTGGTTAAAAACTGCACTTTCCTGAATTCTTTCACGCCGCCGCCCATCTTTCGCCATCTTCGTGCATATGTCATGGGGGATGATGGATAACGACGCGGCGCCTGGATTTTCCCGCCGCGCAGGGTAAAGGTGCACTGTGGCGACATCCCAAGATACCAACCGCGGTTTCTTTCGCATTCTGTTGGTTTTGGAAACCGTGGCAGAACAGGGTCCGTTGAATCTGGACGATGTGACCGCCGCCACAGGCATTTCCCGCACCGCTGCGTTTCGGGCGCTGAAGGTGTTGGAAGAACGGGGTTGGATCCGCCCGCACATGGGTACGGGGGCCTATGCCGTGACGGCGGGGTTCGTGGGCAAACTGCGGCGCGCCAACAAAACTTACGAAGAAATTGACAACCTTCTGCCGATCCTGAAGGCGATGGCCAAAGAACACAAAGTGCACTTCGACATCGCAGTGCTGGAAGACTTGATCGTGCCGCGCGTGGTGGAAAGCACCCGACGCAAACGCATCGAAGATCCCATCGGATTTTTCGACAGCCCGTTTGCCATGGTGGCCTTGGCCGCCGAAGACCCGCGCATGCGGATGATGGTGTTGAAAGCGGCAATGGACAGCGCGAACCCAGACCAAAAGGAAATGGTGCGCAGCGGCGAAATCAACGCAAAGATCAAATCCATCGGGGCCCAAGGGTTCGATGAAGATCACGCCAATCGCGCATTTATTATTCCGTTAAGCGGATTTGGAAGCTTCTCTGGGGCCTTGCGGGTGGCGTCATCCCTGACAAATCAGCCACGGTCCGAGGTTGTCAAAAATGTGGCAGACACCCTGCAATCGGGCAATTATCCTGCAATTCCGGCAAGATTTAGCATTCAAAGTGTCAACAATTAGGCAGCACCTTGCCGCCACCACCACAATTTTGCCATAATTCCGAAAAACGGTATTTATTTTGAATTATTTCTTGATTGGAAACAATTCTTCTTTAAAACACTGATCAATAAGCCGTGAAAGGCGCGGGCGTTCATGTGTGGAACGGTCGGCAGTGTAACGATTGATTGTGGTTAACGAGCAGGCGCAACAAAGCGCACCCACTTTCCGAAACATCACTGTGTCCCACACCGGGTCCCGCTGAAACAGCGGCACATCGTAGTGCGCCTTCGGGCGGATAATCAGTGAGGCATAAAATGGCACGTTTTGATTTTGGAATTTCTGCACAGTCTTTTTGGACAACGCTTTTGCGCGCACCCGACGGCACGGTCAGTGGCACGTCTGGCGCGGACAACATGGGTGATGGCACAACCGACGCCCAGGGCGACGCCATCGGTGCCACGGACGGCAGCGATGCAGACCTGGTGGATGCCGGCCTGGGAAACGACACCATT
>JAHDDS010000023.1:0-3100 GCA_020629235.1 Planktomarina sp. | reverse complement strand
GATCCAAGGTGATGCAGGCAACGACTTCCTGAAGGGCGGGTCGGGCGAAGACACCCTGTCTGGCGGCACGGGCAACGACGAAGTGTATGGCGGTGCGGGCCACGACAGCCTTATGGGCAATTCGGGCGACGACACCATCGGGTCCAACGGTGGCACAGCGGCTGGCCCGAACCTGTTGTCCAACGGATCGTTTGAAGACGGCACCCATTCGGCCAACGGCGTGAATGGTCTGGACGGCTGGTCCAACTGGACCGGATCGCCCGATGCGGCGGACGATGGCACATCGTCTGAATCCTGGAACCCATCCAATGCGGCATCTGACGGGACCGGATATATCACGATGTGGTCCGGCAATTCGGGTCCTTCGGAAGGGTTCCAGCAAACCCTGGCGGCACCATTGCAGGCGGGTGAAACCTATACCGTGACCTTCCAAGGCATTTCGTCGGAATATGTATCGGGGCAATGGTTCACACCGTCCGACATTCCGGTCGAATTCCAGATCGTTGACATTACCACGGGCACAGTCCTGGGGTCTGTCACGGTGCAGGGGACGACATACGAAGAATACAGCTTCGACATCACCCCCACCACCAATGTGTCCAACCTGGGCTTCCGCCCGTTGACCACAGGGGCCGGCAACAACCCGTCCATCATCATGGACGAGCTGTACTTGGGCACGGCGGCCACGGGCGGGGAAGGCTGTGCTGAAACCGGCAACGACACCATCGACGGGGCGTCGGGCGACGACCTGATCTATGGCGCGTCGGGCGACGATTCCATCCAAGGCGGTGAAGGCGACGACGTTATGTTCGGCGGGTTCGACAACGACACGTTCTATGTCGACACCCAGGACAATGATTCCATCTATGGTGGCGAAGACGCCGACAATGGCGACGTGGACGTTCTGGACCTGTCCGGCATCAGCGGTGATTTTGACATCATCTATGCGGGTGGGGACAACGAAGACGGCACCGTCGTCATGGAAGATTCCAACGGCAACCCCACCGGCGAAGTCCTGATCTTCGAAGACATCGAGGTGATCGACGGCGTCATCTGTTTCGCCCGCGGCACGCAGATCATGACCGAAGTCGGCAACCAATCGGTGGAAAACCTGGCCGTGGGCGATTTGGTGAACACCATGGACAATGGGTTGCAGCCCATCCGCTGGATCGGCAAACGCACGGTCCCTGCGACCGGCGCGTTGGCCCCCGTGGTCTTCAAAGCGGGCGCTTTGGGCAACACCCGCGATCTGCGGGTCTCGCCCCAGCACCGGATGCTGGTGGACGACTGGCGGGCAGAGGTTCTGTTCGGAGAGTTCGAGGTTCTGTCGGCGGCGAAAAACTTCGTCAATGGCGAAACGGTCTATGTCGATGAAGGCGGCGAAGTGGAATACTTCCACATCCTGTTCGACAGCCACGAAATCATCTTCGCCGAAGGGGCCGCTTCCGAAAGCTTCCACCCCGGCGAAGAAGGCGCCAAAGCCGTGGACCCAGATCAGTACGAAGAACTGCTGACCCTGTTCCCAGAATTGCGCGACAACGCGGATGCCTTTGGGCCAGCGGCGCGCACTTCGCTGAAATCCCATGAAGGGTTGTTGCTGCGGTCTGCCTTGGTGGACTGACGCGCATCCAACACACTCGGCGCGACCGGCTTAACCCCCGGTCGGGCCCCAAAATTCCAAAGCGGCGTCGGGTGATGTGTCAGGAACACGGAACGACGCCGCTTTTCGTTTGTGGGCTTCCAATTTGCGCAACTCTTCCACGATGGACGCGATGAACGGCTGGCGGGCTTGGGCGAAGCTTTTGGCCCAATCGTCGATGGATGCGTGTTGGGACAGGTTCGGTGTTGATCCAAGCCGGTCCAGAAACCCGCGCACATGGTGCAATGCCTGGGCGCGATCCTTGGTGTACTTCGCATCATGGACTGCGGTTAAGATTGTGCGGTCTGGGGCGGGAAGTTGGTTCAGCTTGGTGAATGGGTCGTGGCCCTGGGCCATCAAAACCGTGCGCAAAGCCCACAGCAATTTGCCCAGGGCATAGTCCGCGTGGCGATCCAAGACGGCGGGCAGGCACAGCAGGTGCATCAGTTGCAGCGTCGCCGCCACCGTATCGTCATAGCTGTCGGCCGCGCGGTACTGCGCGCACAGGGCGTCGAAATCGCCCCCCGGATCCACCACAGGCCGCGCGCCTTGGGTCAAATACCGCACAAACAATTCCCCGGTCCTTGCGCGCTGCATCAAGGCGTCGCGGTTTTCGAAGTGGATGACCAACGCGCCGGATTTATACCCCTGCGACGGCCCGTCATAGACCACCATCACGTCCAGATCAGACTGGGCCCGCTGGGTCCCGTGGGCGCGGCTGCCAAACATCCAAAGCGCATCGCCAGACCCAATGGACAAAACCGCCGCCAAAATGACGGTGCCTGTGGGGTTGGAAACCGTCGCGCCATTGGCCCCCACAAGATGAACGCCAAACTGGTCCAACGGCTGGGACCCAACGATCAAACCGGGCTTGAACGGCACAATCGCGGTCTGGGCCATGGCGCAGGGCACGGCTTCCTGCGCACCGGCTGCCAAAACCAGCTGCCCCACTTCAATCCCTGGCCATTCGATCCGACGTTTATACATAGCCCCCTGTGGCACAGTGAGGGGTCTGTGAAAATCAAAAATTCAGCTAATTGGAATTTGAAATAGAAACTTCATTGCACCTTAAAAGTGCTGTGAAGACTCCGAATCAACCTTAGCGGGAATCATGGGATCTGCTGATCTGCAATGGCGTCTTTCCCGCTGACGCCCCCCATTGTGGCAGAAACCAGCCGATAAAATCCAAGAAATGACACGCATTTCAGCAAGATACCGCTCATTTTTCTAAATTTGGACACCGTCCGTGAATACCGAAACGATGGAAGGTAGGCATCCACCAGCTGATGAAGGAATCGGCTGCGTGAGAATTTTACCGAATTTGCAGGTTACAGGTTGGAGTAAACCAAATGTCTGACGATACAATTAACGGAACAAACGGCAATGACACCCTTTTTGGGGGTATCGGCAATGACACAATTCTTTCGGGTGCGGGTAACGACCTGGTCTATGGCGGTGATG
>JAHDDS010000094.1 GCA_020629235.1 Planktomarina sp. | reverse complement strand
GCAACGGCGGCGACCCGATGTATTCCAACAGCCAGAAAATCTGGGGCTATGAAACCCCGGACGGGTCGTTCGCGCAGTTCACATCTGTGCAACAGCAGCAGATCATGCCGCGCCCCCAGCATTTGTCCTGGGAAGAAAGTGCGTGTTACACCCTGACGCTGGCCACCGCGTATCGCATGTTGTTCGGCCACACGCCGCACGACCTGAAGCCTGGCCAAACTGTGTTGGTGTGGGGCGCATCGGGCGGTTTGGGGTCCTATGCCATCCAATTGGCCAACGTGGTGGGGGCCAACGCCATCGGCGTGATTTCGGACGAATCCAAGCGCGACTTCGTCATGGGCCTGGGCGCCAAAGGCGTGCTGAACCGCAAAGACTTCGACTGCTGGGGCCGTCTGCCCGACGTGGGCACCGACGAATACACCACTTGGTTCAAAGCCGCCCGCAAATTCGGTGCTGCCATCTGGGACATCACCGGCAAGGGCAACAACGTGGACATGGTGTTCGAACACCCCGGTGAATCCACATTCCCCGTGTCCAGCTTCGTGTGCAAGAAGGGCGGCATGGTGGTGATCTGCGCGGGCACCACAGGATATAACCTGACGTTCGACGTGCGGTACGTCTGGATGCACCAGAAACGCCTGCAGGGCAGCCACTTTGCGCACCTCAAGCAAGCAGCGGCCGCCAATGCGCTGATGTGCCAGGGCAAGTTGGACCCGGTGATGTCCGAATGCTTTGAATGGAAAGACCTGCCAGAGGCGCACATGAAGATGATGCGCAACGAACACCTGCCGGGCAACATGTCGGTTTTGGTGCAGGCCCCCAAAATGGGTCTGAAAACGGTGGAAGACAGCCTGGCGGCCATGACCTGATCGCCCCCACCGATGATTCGTTTGCGTCCGGCGTCCTTGCGGATTGGCCGGGCGCAGTCATTTCAGGGGGTTGGATTTTGCCGCTCTCCCCATTTTTGGGGAGGTAAAACGCGCGAGTACCACAAAAAGCCACACACGTTTAAGATGATTTAAGTTTTCGTTAACTTCTTTTGCGCGAGGTGACCCTGTGTCAAAAAGCTGGATTCTGGATGTGCTGACCGATTTGCGCGAATTTGCTGCCCAAAACGATATGCCGATCGTCGCGGCCGAATTGGACGACCTTGTCATGGTCGCCATGGCCGAAATGGCGTCCTCTCCCGTTCCCAGCATGGATGTGGCGAGGGACGGAACCTATGGCAAAGCGGTTGGAAACCTTTCTGGAGCACCTGGAGCAAGCCGACAATCAGGCTGATCTGCAAGACCGGGCCCAGGACCTGCAGGGGATATTGCGGGTGGATCATGTGGTGTACCACTGGGTGTCCACCACCGGCGAACAGTACGGCTGCGGCACCTATGACCCGGTCTGGGTGCAAAAATACGTGCAAAAAGACTATCTGCGGGTCGATCCGGTGGTGTTGGGCTGTTACCAGCGCTTTCACCCCGTCGATTGGAAGCGCTTGGATTGGTCGTCAAAATCGGCCCGGGCGTTTCGCCGCGAAGCGATGGACCACGGGGTGGGCAACCAGGGGTTTTCGATCCCCATTCGCGGCCCCAAAGGCCAGTTCGCTTTGTTCACCGTCAGCCATTCGTGCGACGACGCGGCCTGGGCCACGTTCACCGATGCCTATCGCCGGGACCTGATTTTGATTGCCCATGGCTTCAACCAAAAGGCCCTGGAATTCGAAGGTGTGGCCCATCGCGGCCCCAAGAAAGCGCTGTCCCCGCGCGAAGTGGACGCCATGACCCTGCTGGCGGTGGGATACAGCCGCGCGCAGGTGGCGCAGTCCTTGGCGATTTCTGAACATACCTTGCGCGTCTATATCGAAAGCGCGCGCTTCAAGCTGGGGGCCATGAACACCACCCACGCCGTCGCCCGCGCCATGAGCCAGGGCCACATCGTGGTGTGATTAAGTGGTGTGATTAACCGCGCGTTCACCGCCCCACCGAACGCAGCCCCAAGCCCGCGTTAAGACCCGGTTCATACATCTGATCCCCGACATCACGAAGGGGATATGCCATGCTTCATTTCATCTATGCCTGCGATTTGCCGGCCCATCCTGATCTGGCAGACACGATGTTTCGCAACCGCGCCCAGCAATTCAAAGACCGTTTGGGCTGGGATGTGACCGTCGATGATCGCGGCTGGGAACAAGACCAGTATGACCGGTTGAACCCGCTTTATGTGATTGTGTCGGACCAGGGGCGGCACGCGGCGTCCATGCGGCTGCTGCCCACCACGGGACCCACCATGGTGAACGACCATTTCCAGCAACTGTTGCCCGACGGGCCGTTGCACAGCGCCCAGATTTGGGAATGCACCCGGTTCTGCCTGGCGCCGGGGCAGGGGACCACCGCCGCGTCGGCCCTGCAACTGGCCGGGGGGCATTTGATGCAGGCCTTTGGGGTGGATCACTTCGTGGGCGTCTATGACCGGTTGATGACGCGGATTTATCGCGGCATCGGGGCCAGTCCGCACCAGTTGGGGGCCGCCCAAGGCATTTGCGCGGGGCTGTGGACCTTTGATCGCGACAGTCTGCGCGATTTGTCCCGCCGGGCCGACATTCCCTTGGGCCAAGTCGCCGCCGATTTTTCCACCAGCTTGGCCGCCATGGGCCGGTCCAACGCCGCTTAGCGCTGGCCCCGCTTGGCCCTGCGGGCTAGGGATGGGGCATGACCGTGCCCGCCCTGTCCCTGTCCGACGACCAAGCCGCCGCTTTCGATACCATCGCAGGCGTTCTGCAACAGGTGGGCGTTCATTTATCCGATGACATGCTGACCCCGCCGCGCAGCGACGACAGCCAAGTCTTGGCGGTGGTGGGCAAAGCGGGATCGGGCAAGACGTTGCTGCTGGCAGAACTGTACAAAGCGTTGGAAGCGGCAGGCGTGAAAATCGTGTCGGGCGATTACGAAGGGCGGCGCAAGAAAGACGCGCGCACCCTGTCGATCCTGGCCCCCACCAACAAAGCCGCCAGCGTGCTGCGCAACCGCGGCGTGCCGGCCACCACGATCCACCGGATTTTGTATACCCCTGTCTATGACCCAGATTACGAACGCATCGCCGAATGGCTGACGGGCCAGGGCGACCGTCCGCAAATCGAAGGCATCACCGACCAAGCCCTGGACCGGGCCATGGCGTTTTATCAAAACAACGCGTCCGTCCCGGGGGCCTTGGCGTCGGCGGGTCTGCGGGGGTCGGACTTTATCACCGGGTGGAAACGGCGCGAAGACCCGCTGGACATTGGGTTCATCGACGAAAGTTCCATGCTGGACGACAAGCAGTTCGAAGACCTGAAGGAAATTTTCCCCACCCTGGTGCTGTTTGGCGATCCTGCGCAATTGGCCCCGGTGAACCAATCGGGCGGCATGGTGTTTGACCGGCTGCCAGACCCGCGTCGGTTGGTGCTGAACCGGGTGCACCGCCAAACCCAAGACAACCCCATCCTGGATCTGGCCCACGCCTTGGCCGATCCGTCCCTGCAATTCCAAGATTTTGAAGACATGGTGCGCGACGCTGCCGCCCGCGACGACCGCGTGGTGATGGCCCAGCGGGTGGAAGCGGACTTGATGGCCCGCAGCCCCGTGCTGGTCTGGCGCAACGCCACGCGCGTGCGGCTGATCCAAGCGTTCCGGTCCGCCTTTGACGCCCCCGCCGAAGAACTGTTGGAAGGCGAACCGCTGATCTGCGACGGGATCGAACTGCCCGCCAAACACCGTAAGAAGCGGCTGGACTTGGAAGCGCGCGGGCTGATCAAGGGCGCGCAAGTCATCTATCTGGGCCCCGGCAAGCGCCCTGGGTTTTCCCGCCTGCACGTCATGGGCGCGCCCGATCCGCAGTTTGGCGCAGCCAGCATCGTGAAAATCGAAAAACCCGACGAAGAAGACCCGTTCATCCCGTTTGCGGCACGCATGGGGGCCACGTTTTTGCACGGATCTGCCGTCACCATCCACAAGGCCCAAGGGTCGCAGTGGGACACCGTGCAGGTCTTTGCCCCCGACATTTACGTGGCCGCCAAAATGGGCCGCACGGAAGCGGGCACGGCCCTGTGGAAACGCCTGGCCTATGTCGCCATAACGCGGGCGGAAAACAAGTTGCACTGGGTGGTGCGCAACCGCCTGGCCAAACCCACAGCACCCCTGCGGGTGGATGATTTGCGCACTGCGCCCGCGCCCTTCAAGCTAGAGGTGCAAGGTGACGAAGAATAGGTCTGGCGCTGTTCGCCCCCCTGGGGATAGCTTGCCCCATGGCTGATACAACGCGTCCAAAAGTGTTTCAAATCGGGTTCAACAAATGCGGCACCCGCGCCTTGGGGCATCTGTTTCGCCAACACGGATACCGCGTGGCCCATTGGGAAGAAGGCACTTTGGCCCTGGCGTTGGCCCGCGACATCGACCGGGGCCGCCCGCCGTTGAAGGACTGGGACCTGGACGTGTTTTTGGACATTGAAGTGGTGAACGCGGACTATTTCTTTGAAGGGCGCAAGTTCTACAAAATTTTGCACGAAACCTATCCCGATGCGGTCTTTGTGATGAACCACCGAGACTTCGACGACTGGGTGGCCAGCCGAACGCGCCACGATAACGGTAAGTACGAAGCCTGGTTTTTGCACCATCTGGGGTTGGACAGCCGCGACGCGCTGGAAGTGTATTGGGCCCACGACTGGGGCACCCATATGTCGGACACCCACGCGTATTTCGAAGCGCACCCCACCGCCAAATTCGTGTCCTTTCACATTGATCGCCCCGATTTTAACGCGCTTGGCCAAGCGTGCGGCCACCCCATCGACCCCCGTCACTGGACCAAAATAGGAGCGAGCGACCCGTGAAAACCATTCTGATCACCGGGGCGTCCCAAGGCATCGGGGCGCACACAGCACAGCAGTTTTGGGACGCAGGCTGGCACGTGGGCGTGTTGGCGCGCGACGGCGACAAGCTGCGCGCTTTGGCCCAAGGCCGCGCGGCCACCGTGTTGGCCGCTGACGTAACGGATGAAGCCGCCGTGGATGCCGCCGTGGCCCGGTTGGTGGACGACACCGGGCGTTTGGACGTGCTGTTCAACAACGCGGGCCAGTTCGGGCCGCAAGACACCATCGACCAGATCAGTTTTGCCGACTGGCAGGCGGTGGTGGATGTGAATCTGCACGGCATGTTCCTGGCCGCCCGTGCCGCATTCCGCCAAATGCGCGCGCAGAACCCGCAGGGGGGGCGGATCATCAACAACGGGTCCATTTCTGCCCACAGCCCCCGCGAAGGGTCAGTGGCCTACACCACCACCAAGCACGCCATCACGGGGCTGACGAAAACGCTGTCGCTGGATGGGCGTGACTTTGACATCGCCTGTGGGCAGATCGACATCGGCAATGCGCGAACCGATATGGTCCTGGGGCTTGAAGAACGGCGCAGGGCAGAAGGCCTGCCCCCACTGCCCGCGATGGACGTGGACAACGCCGCGCGGTCGGTCCTGCACATGGCGGAATTGCCGGCAGAGGCGAATGTTCAGTTTATGACTGTGATGGCCACGAAGATGCCGTTTGTGGGGCGGGGGT
>JAHDDS010000022.1 GCA_020629235.1 Planktomarina sp. | reverse complement strand
GGGCCGCTGGCCAAAAACATCGGCCCCGAACGCACGGAAGCCATTCGCCAGCAATTGGGTTTGGGCGTGGGCGACGCCGCGTTCTTCTTGGGGGGCAAACCCGCCAGCTTCGAACGCGTGGCTGGCAAAGCCCGCGACGTGCTGGGGGAAGAACTGAACCTGACCGATAAGGACCGCTTCGCTTTCGCCTGGATCGTGGATTTCCCGATTTACGAAGCGGACGAAGAAACCGGAAAAATCGATTTTGAACACAACCCGTTTTCCATGCCCCAGGGCGGTATGGCGGCGTTGGAAGGGGACCCGCTGCAGGTCTTGGGCAATCAGTACGACCTGGCGTGCAACGGCTATGAACTGGTGTCGGGGGCCATTCGGAACCACCGGCCAGAGATCATGTTCAAAGCGTTCGAGATCGCAGGTTACGGCAAGGACGAAGTGGAAAAGCGCTTCGGCGGCATGGTCAACGCGTTCCAATACGGCGCGCCCCCCCACGGTGGGTGTGCGGCTGGGATCGACCGGATCGTCATGTTGCTGGCCAATCAGGACAACATCCGCGAAGTGATCATGTTCCCCATGAACCAGCGCGCCGAAGATCTGATGATGTCCGCCCCGTCAGAGCCGCTGAACGAACAATTGCGCGAACTGTCGTTGCGGGTGATCGACCCCGAAAGCTGATATTGCCCTGGCCGGATGGGCGGAATTCCGTCTGTTCCCCCGGTCACGCAAATTTTCCCAGAAATTTTTGGGAAGTGCCCCTATATTGATCGCAAGGCAACAAAACAGCAGTGCGATACATGGCGTTTGATCCAGTTTTGGCGGCGATCCGTTTTGGGACCGGGCTTTCCCCGGACCAAGACCCTGTGCAATCGGTGCGGGGGGTGATGGGGTCTGTCGATGGGGCAATCGAAGCGCGCTATCCCATGCCCACATGGGACGTGCTGCAGCCTGTCCTTCAGGCCTATACCACCGCGCGCAAAGAAAAGTTGAAGCTGCGGCGGGCGGGCCAAACGGGCCAGGCGTTCAAAGATGCGCAACAGGCCGAAAAAGAGCAGACCCGTGTGCTGCGCCAGGTGCGCAACCAGACTTTGCAGAACACGGTGGCCCGGGGCGCGTTCGACCGCACGGGGTTTTCAACGCGCCTGACCTTGTTTTGGCTGGATCACTTCACCGCCCACGGGAAGGGGCGGTTGTGGAATGAAATGGCCGGCGATTACATGGACAGCGCCATCAGGCCGTTTGTGTTGGGCCGCTTTGAAGACATGCTGTACGCGGCGGTGACCCATCCGTTGATGCTGCACTATCTGGATCAAAGCCGATCTGTGGGGCCAAATTCGGCCTTTGGTCTGCAACGGCCCGGACGGGGGTTGAACGAAAACCTGGCGCGCGAGGTGATGGAACTGCACACCCTGGGGGTGGATGGGCCATACAGCCAAGATGACGTGCGCAATTTGGCGAAGCTGTTGACCGGCCTGACGGCGGGCACGGTGACGGGATTTCGCTGGCGGCAGCGCATGGCAGAACCCGGCCCACACCGGGTGATGGCGCACGATTATGGCCGCAAAAACCCGGGCCTGAAGCACGTGGTGGCGGTCTTGCAAGATTTGGCCCGGCACCCATCCACGGGTCGCCACTTGGCGTTGAAGATGGCGCGGCATTTCGTGATGGATGACCCGTCCGACAACCTGGTGTCCGCCATGGCCGAAGCGTTCGGCACCAACGGTGATCTTGCCGCCATGACAGAAGCGATGTTGCGTCACCCGGATGCTTGGGGGGCTGACGGTGGCAACGTGAAATGGGCGATGGAATATATGATCAGCGTGGTGCGGGCCATGGGCGTGCCGCCCCACCGGATCGACGGCTGGAACCAAAAAACCTTGAACCAGATTGTGCGCCAACCGTTGCAAGCCATGGGCCAGCCTTTCTTTGGTGCGCCCGGCCCGGATGGGTTCAAAGAACGCGACGCCGCAGTGATGCAGCCCCACACCCTGGCGGCGCGGCTGGAATGGGCGTTGCGTGCGCCCGATGCCATGGTGCGTGGCCTGCCGGACCCGCGCAAAATCCTGCCCCAAGCCTTGGGCCCCCGCGCGCCACAGTCACTGCGCTTCGCGGTAGAGGCGTCGGAAAATCGGCATGAAGGACTGGCGATGATCTTCGTATCACCCGCCTTTCAGCGGAGGTGACGGCCATGGACAGACGCACACTTTTGAAGGGGTTCGTCGGCTGTTCGCTGGCTGCCAACCCGTGGGTTACGCCCATTGCCTTTGCTGGATCGCCAGACTCGGGCCGCCTGGGCGACAACCGCCTGGTGGTGATCATTTTGCGCGGCGGCATGGACGGGCTGGACGTGGTGCAGCCATACGGCGACGGCAATTTGGCCCAAGTGCGCCAACGCCTGGCGGTGGGGCCGCAAAACGGGGCGTTGGACCTGGACGGTTTTTTCGCCCTGAACAAAGCGTTTCACCTGCTGCATCCCCTGTGGCAGGCGGGCGAAATGGGCTTTGCCCATGCGGTTTCAACGCCGTACCGCGATAAGCGCAGTCATTTTGATGGGCAAGACTTGTTGGAAGCAGGGACCGCCCGGGTGCAAGATCGCGCCCGCGACGGATGGCTGAACCGGATGTTGCAACAGGTCCCGGGGCTGGAGGCCAACACGGCGTATTCCGTCGGACTGGACCAGATGGCTGTGTTGGCAGGCCCGGCACCGGTCAGCGATTGGGCCCCTGACGTTGGGGTGACACTTAGCCCGCAGGGCAAGCGCTTGCTGGAAGTGGTGATGCATGACGACCCGTTGTTCCAGCGCGCCACGGCCGAAGCGATGGATATTTTGGGATCGCTGGCGGCGGACCCTGGCGCGATGGACGGTGGGCAAGAAATGATGATGTCTGCCGGTGACACGGGCGGCGACATGGGCGGCGGCGAAATGGGGGCAGCCATGATGGACATGGCCCCCGCAAATATCGCCAAGCTGGCCAACGGCACCGCTGGCAAACTGGCGGAATTCACGGCCAACAGATTGCGCGGCGATGCCCGGATTGCGGCATTTTCCTTGGGCGGGTGGGACACCCACGGCGGTCAGGAACGGTCCATGCGACGCGCTGCGGCGCAACTGTCCGTGGCGATTTTGCGGCTGCGCCAAGAATTGGGGCCCGTGTGGAACAAGACAACGGTGCTGGCCATGACGGAATTTGGCCGCACGGTTTATGAAAATGGCACAGCCGGAACGGACCATGGCACAGGCGGGCTGGCCCTGTTTGCGGGCGGGGCCGTGCGCGGGGGCCAAGTCATCACCGACTGGCCCGGCGTGCGCGAAGAAGACCGGTACAAGCGCCGCGATTTGATGCCGACCCGCGACGTGCGTGCCTTTGCTGGATGGGCCATGCGGGGGCTTTATGGGTTTGATCGGTCCTTGATAGAAACTGTGATTTTTCCGGGCCTGGACCTGGGGTCAGACCCGGGCATGTTGCTGTGATGGGGACGCTAGACCACCGCTTTGGTTTGCAGCCTTTGGCTTAACAGGTCGTCCAACTTTTGCCGTTCTGGCCCGGTCATGGCCCGCGCCTGGGCAAAGGTTTCCGCGATGTTGCGCAATTCGTCATCACGCGCGGTGCTGGCAACCCCTGCCAGAAACGTCGCCAAATAGGTTTTGGTTTCTGCGTTCTGATCGCCGTCCCGCAACAGGTGCTGGGCCAGCGCCAAGTCTTCTTGCACAGCAATGGGATCGGCGGGCACAGGATCGTCAGACACCCGGCGCGGACCCAAAGGCCGCTGGTCTTCTGCCAAATACTGCATGATGGCTGCTTGGAATTCCGCCAAACTGCCCAGGGGTTTTTCGATGAACCCATCAGCACCAGCGTCCACCGCTTCGGGTTGGCGTGCAGGGTCTGCAGACAAAGCAATCACCGCTTCGACCCGCGGCGTGGCCGCAGACAATTCAGAAATCAGATCCCCGCCCGACCCGTCCGGCAGCCCCATGTCCACCAGCACAATGTTGGGGCGGTACACGCGCAGGTGACGGCGCGCACTTTCCAAGCAATCCGCCCGTCGAATACGCGCGCCAGATCGCAAGCACATCAGGCGCATCGCTTCGCAGGCGGTCAAACTGTCTTCCACCAACAAGATGGTCAGGCCCAGCAGGGGCCGGATCACCGTAGGTGTTTGTGTGTTCAAAAAGTCTGTCACGTCAGCCATGAATTCCCCCAGAAGACTATGAATCGGTTGCGCCATCATGGGCCGATCCGTCCTAATGCGGTGTTAACGCCCCTTGCGGCGCTGCACATTTGACCGCACAAGACCGATACTTTGCAGAAGACGAAGGGGATTTGTGATGATCGGACGCTTGAACCATGTGGCCATCGCGGTGCCAGATTTGGAAGCCGCCAGCGCCCAGTACAAAAACACCTTGGGGGCCAATGTTGGCGCGCCCCAGGACGAACCCGATCACGGTGTGACGGTGGTGTTCATCGAATTGCCCAACACAAAAATCGAATTGCTTTATCCCCTGGGCGACGCCAGCCCGATCCAGAATTTCTTGGACAAAAATCCATCGGGCGGCATTCACCATATGTGTTATGAAGTGGACGATATCCTGGCGGCCCGCGACAAGTTGCAAGCCGAAGGTGCCCGCGTTTTGGGGACGGGCGAACCAAAGATCGGGGCCCATGGAAAACCCGTCCTGTTCTTGCACCCCAAAGACTTCAACGGCTGTTTGATCGAATTGGAAGAAGTCTGATGGGTATCGTTTCGGCCATCGTTTTGTTCGCGGTCATTTGGTTTTTGACGCTGTTTTGCGTGTTGCCCATTCGGTTGGAAACCCAAGGCGACCAGGGCGAGATAGAGCCGGGCACCCATTCTGGCAGCCCCGCGAACCCGCAGATGAAGAAGCGGTTTTTGATCACCAGCGCCATTGCGTTTGTGCTGTGGGGGGTCCTGGTGGCTGTGGTCTTGTCTGGTGTGATCAGCGTGCGGGACTTCGACGTGTTCAACCGGATGGGCTGATGCGTCCGCGCAGGCGGTGGAACTGATGGGTGAAGGTCGCGGCCCCCAAAACCGGGATGAACAGGTTGATCAAGGGCAGCGAAAGCGGCATGGCCATCAACACCCCGGCCATCCATACCCGCCCGCGATTGGCGCGGTACAGTGCCTTGGCACTGGCGCGGTCCAGGTGGCGGCGGGCGGCGATCTGAAAATATTCCCGTCCCAACAGATACCCGTTCACGCCCCAAAAAATCAGCGGGGCCAAGGGCGGCACAAAGGCCCACAGCATCAACGCCAGAAGGTTCGCGCCAATCAACAGCCCCAGGAAATTCACGGAATCCCGCAGGCCTTCGAAAAAGCCAAAGTTGGGCGTGTCGGCAAGGTGGGGATAGTGGCGGGCTTCCACAGCATCCGCCACCTCGTCCAAAAAGAGTGAGGTGATAAGGCTGGCCACAGGCACCATCAAAAAGACCGACAGCAGCAGCATCAACGCCAAACTGCCGAAGGTCAGAAAGCTGCCCACCCAAGTGACGCCGCCGATGGCGTCCACAATCCAGTCTTGCGCGCCCATGGCATTCAACGCGTAAAGAAACGCGGCATAGACCCCCACCAAAAGGGCCACGGTCAGGGCGATGCCGCGCCAAAGAACCCGTCGAAACCGGCGGTCGGACAATTGCGCAACGGCCTTCAGAAAATCGGATAAAATCAAGGGGTGAACCAGCGTGTGATGGCCGCAATGTCCGGGCGCGGGCGGTCGGGCATTGTGGCGGGGCCTGTGCCGATGTGCACCAGGCCCGCAACGGTTTCATGGGCGTCCAAGCCCAGGTGGGTGCAAAAGTCGCGTTGATGGCTGGGCCACCCCGACAACCAATTGGCCCCCCAACCCGCGGCCAAGGCGGCGTTGATCAACTGCATGCACACAGCCCCCGCGGAATAGGTTTGTTCGATGGCCGGGATCTTGGGGCTGTCTTTACGCACCTCTACCACCACGACGGCCAGATCGGATGTTTCGAACTGAAAGGCGGCCTTGTCCGCGTCTTGGCCTGCGGCTTGTGCCATGGCGCGGACGGGGCCTGCCAAACTGCGCAATGCGGCTTGGTCCAAAACGATGAACCGCCACGGTTCCAACTTGCCGTGATCAGGCGCGCGGGCGGCGATTTCCAGCAAGGCCATCACGGTATCCCGGTCCGGGACTGGTGCAGTCAGAAGTTTCTGGGGGCGCGACCTGCGGGTGCGCAGAAAAGTCAGGGGATCGGTCATGGCATCAGACATGGGCCGTTTTGGGGCGCATCACAAGTCCCCCAGGGCCAAAGCCCCGGCCATGTCCGCCAATTTGGTGGCCGTGTTCAAATTGCGCGCCGTCAACGGGGCCGACACCAGGCGCGGCAGTTTGGCCGCCAAGGGGGAACGACCGAACCCGCCCGGGGTGTGAAGGTACAAAATGCCCGCCTGCCAGACCACGTCTTCGCCCGCGGTGCATTCTGATTTCAGATGCCCTGTGTTGACGAACACGCCAGGCTGGCACGGAAAGTACAGATGCACCTGCTTGGGATCATCGGGGGCAAAGGGCTGCGCGCCCACAGCTGCGGACAGGGCATCGGCCGTCAGGGTGACCACGTCGCTGCGCACTTGAAATTCTTCCGCCAAGGCCTGGGTCACCACGGCGCGCACCGTCGCGGCGTCGGGGCCCTGGGACACGATGTTGCCGCTTTGGATGTATGTTTTGACTGTTCCCAGTCCGCGCCGGGTCAAAGCGGCGCGCAGCCGGTCCATGGGCACGATATTGTGGCCCCCCACATTGATACCGCGCAACAGGGTCACAAACACCATGGCTGGTCCTATACCCCGTGAAAGGCCGCCATATCATCCACCCAATCGTCCAAAAACGCCTGGAACGGTGCCCCAGGTTGGCGGGCGTCAAAGGTGGCGGCGAACGGATCTTCTGCATGAATCGACGATCCGGCCAAGGTGGCAATGGCGGCGTGCCCGCAAAACGGCACGTACACTTCAGAATATCCCCCTTCGTGCACCAATACCACGCGCCCGTCGCACAGCGTGTCGGCGGCGGCCATGACCATTCGGGTCATCTGGGCAAAGGTATCGGCTGTGGCCATCATCCGCGACAGTGGATCGATCAATGCCGCGTCATACCCACTGGCCACCACGATCAGGTCGGGGGTAAATTTTGCCAAGCTGGGCAACACGATGCGGTCCATAACGCGCAAGTATGTCTGGTGACCGCCGCCGGGGGGCAGGGGGATGTTGACGTTGCTGTTGCCGCGGCCGCGCACCTCTGCCGCGCCGGTGTCCATGGGATAGTTGCGCTCTTGGTGGATTGAAATCGTCAACGTGTCGGCGCGGTCCAGGTATATCGCTTCTGTCCCGTTGCCGTGGTGCACGTCCCAATCCAAAATCGCCACGCGCAAGTCCGGTTCAATTGCGCGGGCCGCTTCCACCGCAACGGCGATATTGGCCAAAAGACAAAACCCATTGGGGAATTCCGGCAGGCAGTGATGCCCGGGCGGACGCGACAGGGCATAAGCATTGTCCAGCGAACCGTCCATGACCCCCGCCACCGCCGCTTTGGCCAACCCAGCAGACAAGGCCGCCTGTTCGTACCCCCCTTGGCCGAACGGCGTGCGCATCCCCAATTCCCCGCCGCCTGCATCGCTGGTGGTCTTGAACTCCCGCAGATAGGCGGCCGGGTGCACCCGCAGCAGATCGTCTTGGCTGGCCGCAGGGGCGGAAGACGCCAACAGGTCCCGGGTCAAGCCCGTGACATCCATCAGGTTTTTCAGCCGCCGCTTGGTTTCAGGGTGTTCGGGCAATCCCCCGGACACGAACGGTTGCACCAATCCACCGACCGGGGCCGTAAACGCATAGTTGCCGCCGCCAAACCAAAAGCAGCGTTCGTCCCAGAAAAACCCAGTCGCCATAATACACTCCGCGTTGCGTGACCAAAGCCTGAAGCGGGCAGGGCGGTCTGTCCAGTACACATCTGCGCCAGGTGGCGGTGGCGCGGCCATTTTTCGCTGGTCGCGGGGGAATTTGCGCCTATGGTCTGATCCAACCAAACGAGGACGCCCATGCGATATCTTATCATTGCCTTTTTGGCCGTTTTGATCGGCTGTGATGCAACCGCCCCTTCGGGCGGGGCCACGTCAAACTTCAAACGTCCGTCCGAGGCCAAACAGCGCCAGGCAGAGCTGAACTTTTTGGTGGTTTTGCGGCAGATGGAACCCACCATCGAAGCGGCCTGCAAGCGGCGTCGTGGGGCGCGGTTGTGCGATTTTCAGATCATCATTGACGATCGCCCCAATCAGCCACCCAACGCGTTTCAAACGGTTTTGGAAAACGGCACGCCCATTTTGGGCTTCACCGAAGCGCTGCTGTATGACGTGCGCAACAAAGATGAACTGGCCTTTGTGATGGGCCACGAAGCGGCGCACCACATCCTGAACCACCTGGGCCAGCAGAAGAAAGTGGCCGAACGCGAAGCGCGGGAATTTGAACGCCAAGCGGAATCTGTGGGCGCCACGAAAGCCGAAATTGAACAGGCCAAAGGCGTCGGGGCCCAAGTGGGCGTTCTGCGCTTTTCGGCGGAGTTTGAGATCGAAGCGGATGTCTTGGGCGCGCAATTGACCCAACGGGCGGGATTTGACGCGCTTAAGGGGTCTGCCTATTTCGAAAAATTGCCCGACCCCGGCAACGGCGTGATCAGCACCCACCCGCCCAACGAACGCCGCAAGCAGGCGGTGCGCGAAGTTTTGGGCGCGTCCTGATCCATGTGGGCCCGGGAATGGGGCCGCTTGAAAGGGCGGGTGATCTATTCCTGGGCTGGGGTGCGCTTGGCTTGGCGCGAAGAACACAGCTTTCGGTTCTGGACGTATATGAATGTGATTTCTGCGGCGGCGGCGTTTGTGCTGCCGCTTTCGTTTTGGGGACGGGCGTTGGTGGTGTGCCTGGGCCTGCTGATTTTGGCGGCCGAGGCGTTTAATACCGCCATTGAACGGGTCGTGAACCACATAAGCCCGCAACAACACCCTTTGGCCAAAGCGGCCAAAGATGCCGGCAGCGCAGGGGTCGCTTTGACCGCTTGTGTGGCGGGTGTCGCTTGGATTTTCGCCGTGGCAGAGATGCTGTGAAGCAACTGGGCGTGATCATCACGGACAAAGGATCGAAGTTTGCGGTGTCCGGCACCCCAGCCGCATCCCGTGCCCAGGTGGACGCCGCCATCAAAGACCTGAAACGCGACAAGAAATACGCCAAAGCCACCCACAATATCTGGGCCGTCCTGTTGGACAGCGGACCTTTGAAGGCCGACGACGGCGAAAGTGGTGCGGGCATGGTGATCGTGCGCATGTTGGAACGCGAAGGCCTGTACAATCATCTGGTGGTGGTGACGCGCTGGTACGGCGGCAAACATTTGGGCGGGGATCGGTTCCGCCATGTGGGCGATGCGGTTCGAACCTATTTAAATCAATTGTGACCCGCGATCCCCAGCAGCCCCAAAAAGAACAGCAAAGTCGCCACAACCACGCACCCGTGCCAAAGCGCCATGGAATAGGTCAGATCGGTCCGGTTCAAGAAATACAGCCCGCCCGACAAGATCAGCCCGCCGGACACGACACTGGCCAGCACCGGGGCGTGCCCCACGTCCATGATGGACCACAGCAGGGCGCCTGCGCACCACGCCAATCCCAAATACGCGCCTTGGCTGATCCATTCGGGCCAAGGGCCAAAGTGCATTTTCCCAATGGCGCAGGCCAAAGCCAACGCCCACACGGTGGCCAAGATGGTAAACCCCTGGCCCACGGCGAACACCAGCGGGGTATAGGTGGCAGCGATTTTCAGAAAGATTGCGGCGTGGTCCATGCGCCGCAGCGGTTCGCGCCAGTCTTCGTTTGGGGTCAGATGATACGCGGCGGAAATCAACAGTGCGGCGTTTATGATCGCAAGGTAAAGGGCAAAGGGCAGTGTGTGTAAATCGGGCCGCGCGATGATGATCCACAGCGTGGCCCAAGCGGCCCCTGCAATTCCAATGGCGTGCACCGCCCCGTCGGCCCAACGTTCTGGCACCGTGCGTTCGGGATAGTGATATCTGTGCACAAATTCCATGGCGTGCAGCAAATCACGCAAGTCTTACCGCCGCGTTGAAGGCACCGTGCGCTGGGGCCACGAAATACATTGGATTTTAGGAAAACGCCTAAGCCAGGGCCAAAGCAATGGCGGCAAAGATACTGGCGGAAGCGGTCAAAACGAAGCCGTGCCAGATGGCTGTATGATACCGCAGGCCTTCCCACAGGTAAAACACTGTGCCCACAGTATACAGCATCCCGCCCAAAAAAATCAGCGCCAGCGACGGGCCGGGAATGGTTTTGGCAAGCGGCCACAGCAGGATCAGGGATGCCCATCCCAGGCTTAGCGTCAGGCCGGTGTTCAACCCGCGCGGCCATTGGGCAAAGGCCAGTTTGCCGATGGCCCCGGCCAAGGCAACGGCCCACACGGCCCCCAAAATTAGGTATCCAAACAGCGTCCCCAAGATCACCACCAGGGGCGTATAGGTGCCCGCGATTTTGAGGTAGATGGCCGCGTGATCCACCCGCCGCAACGGTTCGCGCATCCAAGTCCATGGCCACAGATTGTACACGCCAGACGCCGCAAAGCTGAGGATCATGATCCCGCAATAGACGCTGACGGCGGCGATGGTGATGCCGTTGTGGGTCCACGTTGCGTGCAAGATCAAAAAGATGGTGGACACAACGGCCAAAACAATCGCGATGGCGTGAACGGTGCCATCAGCGATCAGTTCAGAAGTGGTGGGGCGTTGGGCCATGGACCCTAGATACCCCTTAATTCTGCCGAAAGTGAGGCACGACGTGGGGTCAGGGCACGAAAGGGTTACCCGATGACTTTGCGGCAGTACGCCCCCAAGCCCGCAGCAAGTATGGCTGAAAACACGGGTCCTGTGATCACGGACATCGCACCGGGCATGCCCAAAATCGGAAGCGCCACCACCAGGGATGCGATGGCTGTGATGAAAAACAGCAAGCTGGCTTCTGACCGGCGCAGCAGCATCATCACCGACGCCGCAAACCCACCAAACGCCGCCAGCCCAAAGGCCGCCGTTGCCCAAAGCGGGCGGCTTTCCACCACGGCGCGGTACGGTTCCGGCATGGTGGCGACAAATTCCGGGTCGCCTTGCACCACAAAATTCAGTCCGGTCAGCATATTCCACAACAAGCCCAAAACAGCGACGATCCAGAACATCAGGGTGGCGAATTTCATGGTGGTTTCCTTTCGGTGTGGACTGACAGATATCACAGCCGCGTGTCTGGTCCAGCGGCGCGGGACAATTGCCACGGTGCGTTTGCGCAGAATCAGCCCGTGATCGCCCCGAATTTTGCGGGGTGTGTGTTGAATGCTGCGCCCCGCCCACACCGCGTGTGCGCGCAAAGGTTGAAAATGAACCCCGGTTGGCCAAACTTTGCCGATCTGCGACACCCAGAGTTGAACCCAGTGTTTTGGGATTTGCACAAATGTTCAACGCGGCCTAGGCCAGGATAACGAAAGGGAGATTTGCGATGAAAATTGCGACGTCAGTGACCGCAGTCAGCGAACCCATAAACGAGGTTCCCCCGTTTTGGCCGTGGGAAAAAGCGGACTTGGATGAAGACACCAAGTCGGAAGTGCCGGCCCCTGATCCTGACAATGACGGTGCAGCTTTGTCCGACGACGGCTTTGTTGAATTTTCTGATCCACCCGCGCAGGGACACTGGGACTGGTTGGGGGGCGGTAAATCCGTGTTGACCGACGACAAAAGCAGTGCGGACAGCAAATTTGATCTGGTCCTGTTGCAGTCTGATCAAAGCGAAGGAGACGACGTTCGTGGCGTGAAGGAAGTGGCCATTCCAGCAGAATACCGGGCCGCCAGCGAAGACACAGACAGTGCTGCAGCCCCCGACGCCGGCGCAGAAGACGCCCGCGCGTTTGACATCATCATCGTTTGGGAAGACGTTAAAGACGGTGAAGGTGATGCTGACGCCAAGCTGACCAACGAAGACGTCTATTCGCTGATGACCATGGATGTCCGCGACGTGCCCGAAGACGAAGAAAGCAAAGTCCTGGATTGGGTTTTCGTCGAACTCTAAACCCGCTGCATGTCCCGCCAATGCCATTGGCTTTGGGAATGCCAAGAAGCCGCGCGCCAAAATTAGATCGCGCGGCTTGAACAGTGGGCGCCCAAAGACTAGCCACGCGTCATGTCTTTGCTTTTCACACTTCCCACCCCCGTAACACTTGCCGTGCAAAACGAGACGGCTGCGTTTCCCATCCACCGCATATTCTGCGTGGGCCGCAATTACGAAGCCCATGCCCAGGAAATGGGCGGGCAGGTGGATCGCGATGCGCCGTGGTATTTCACCAAATCCCCAACCCATGCGGTGCGGTCGGGGGCCACAGTGCCATTCCCCAAAGCCACGCAAAACTATCACCACGAAGTGGAACTGGTGGTGGCCCTTGGCGCTGATGCATCTGACATCAGCGTGCAGGATGCTGCAGGGGTGATCTTTGGCTTTGGTTGCGGGCTGGATATGACGCGCCGGGACCTGCAGGCCGCATCCAAAGAAGGCCGCAAACCTTGGAGCACGGCCAAAGACGTGGAAGACGGCGCAGTGTTTGGTGATTTGACGCGGGCCGGGGATTTTGCGCCTGGGGATCAGCGCATTCACGTCCGGGTCAATGGGGATTTACGCCAAGATGCGACGCTGGCTGACATGGTCTGGACATGCCCGGAACTGGTGGCGCATCTGTCGACGCTGTACCATCTGCGGGCGGGCGATTTGATCATGACGGGGACACCCGCTGGGGTGGGCCAAGTGCAGGCGGGCGACATAATAGAGGGTGGAATCGACGGATTGGCCCCCGTTTTCCTGAAATTAACGTAGCGTCGAACCGCTTCACAATGCAGTGACAAAAGAATTGATGTCGGAAACGGTGAATTTCGCCCTGAAACGTCGTTTGCAGTCCCCGGGCAACCTTGCCCTGCGCGCTAGTTTCGCACACACATAGATTCTGAAGAACAGGGAGAACTTCATGAAACTCAAACTGACAACTGCTGCGTTCGCTGTTGCTGCATCTTTCGGCACCTTTGGCGCAACCTCGGCCTTGGCCGCTGGCCACAGCCAATGTGGTGAAGTTTCCATCACACAGATGGACTGGGCGTCCGCCCGCGTTGTGACTGCTGTTGCCACCTTCTTGATGAAGCAAGGCTATGGCTGCGACGTGAACGTTGTGCCGTCCTCTACGGTTCCTGCGCTGACATCGTTGGCCGAAACAGGTGAACCTGACATCCTGACCGAAGTCTGGGCAAACTCCACCCCCGCTTACGAAGGCCTGCTGGCTGAAGGTAAGTTGGTGGAACTGACCAACGTGCTGTCTGATGGCGGCATCGAAGGCTGGTGGATCCCCCAGTACCTGGCTGAATCCAACCCAGAGCTGACCACATGGGAAGGCATCATGGCCAACCCTGCGGCTGTTGGTGGCAAATTCCACGACTGCCCATCGGGCTGGGCGTGCGACATCATCAACAACAACAACCTGAAAGCCGCCAAAGCGGAAGAAGGTGGCCTGGAACGCTTCCAGCACGGTTCCGGTGAAACGCTGCAAACTTCCATCGCTGCGGCTTACGCCGACAAAGCGCCATGGTTCGGCTACTACTGGGCGCCAACGGCTGTATTGGGCAAGTTCCCAATGGTTCAGGTGAAAGTGCCTGAGTACAACGCCGAAGGTCACACCTGTAACGGGTCTGCTGACTGTGCGAACCCAGTGTTCTCAGCCTATCCAACGGCCAAAGTGACCACCGCTGTTTCTGGTGCCTTCATGGAGCGTGAGCCAGCAGTGGCAGAACTGCTGAAGAACGTGTCCTTCACCAACGCACAGATGGGCGAAATCCTGGCCTGGCGCCTGGACAACAACGCGTCTGACGAAGAAGCCGCCGTATACTTCCTGACCAACTATAAGGACGTATGGGGCAGCTGGCTGAATGACGCCGCCAAAGACAAACTGGCAGCGATCCTGAAGTAAGCTGACGCTGACACCGAAACACCCCGCCCACCGTGGCGGGGTGTTTTGCTTTGAATAACAAAAAGGATGGGGAACGATGGCATTCTATGATGGCCTGATGAATATGCTGGGATTGAAAGACGCCTGCGGCGAAAGCAGCGGCGGCAACCTTTCAATGGCAGACCTGCTGGCTGCGACCGGCGACGAAGACGCTGGCAAAGAATTCTTTCCTTTTCCATCTCTGGATAATTTGAACGAGGCCTGTGCGAACATGCCTCAAAGTCGCGATGTCACCAAAGGCATCGAAAACGGCTTTCTGTCGATCAAAGATGATTTGAAAACGGTGCTGGACCCCATCACCCAGCCCCTGTCTTGGTTGCTGGACGGGGCGCTGTGGCTGTTCCAAGCCGTACCGTGGTTCATCATGATCCCAATCCTGCTTTACATCACGTGGTGGGTGTCCCGGTCGATCGGTGTGACGATCTTCGTGGCCATCTCTATCCTGGGCCTGGCGTTCATCGACCACTACGATGTGACCATGCAGACCCTGTCGATTATCTTTGTGTGTACGGGGATATCCATCCTTCTGGGGGTGCCCATTGGCATTGCCATGTCGAAATCCGACCGGTTGCAACGATCGGTCATTCCGATATTGGATTTGCTGCAAACCCTGCCCAGTTTTGTGTACCTGATCCCGCTGATCTTTTTGTTTTCGGTCACCGAATCCAAATTCTATGGCATCGCCATCATCCTTTACGCCATCGTGCCGGTCATCCGTTTGACGGACCTGGGCATTCGCTTGGTGGACCAGGACGTGGTGGAAGCCGCCAATGCGTTTGGCATGACCAGCCGGCAGAAACTGCTGGGGGTTGAACTGCCCTTGGCGCTGCCGAACATTATGGCCGGTGTGAACCAGACCATTATGATGAGCCTTGCTATGGTGGTGATTGCCTCGCTGGTGTCTGCCCCGGGTCTTGGGGTGAACGTGCTGCGCGGCATTCGTAACTTGGAATTGGGCGTCGGCATCGTGGCCGGTATCGGCATCGTGCTGTTGGCGGTTATTTTGGATCGGACCTCTAAGGCCGCTCTGAAACGCGTCGACAAAGCCGGCAAACATTCGTGAGAGAGGACAGAAAAATGACCGAACCAAAAGTCCGCATCCGCGATCTGTACAAGATCTTTGGCACCAACCCGAAAGACGCGTTGAAACACGTCCGCGCGGGCATGGGCAAAGAAGACCTGTTGGTGCAGCACAAACACGTGCTGGGCCTGCAAGACATCAACGTGGACATGCAGGAAGGCGAAATCACCGTCATCATGGGCCTGTCCGGGTCCGGCAAGTCCACGGCGATCCGCCACCTGAACCGCTTGATCGAACCGACGGCAGGGGAAATCCTGATCGACGGTGAAGACGTGATGAAGCTGGGGGAAACCGGGCTTCGCAACTTGCGCCGCGAAAAGATGTCTATGGTGTTCCAAAAGTTCGCGCTTCTGCCCCACAAAACTGTGGCGCAAAACGCGGCCATGTCACTGCACATCCGCGGGCGGGACGAAGCCACACAAGAAGCCGAGGCCATGAAGTGGTTGGACCGCGTGGGCTTGGGGGGGTACGAAAACCATTTCCCAAGCCAGTTGTCAGGCGGCATGCAACAACGCGTGGGGATTGCCCGGGCGCTGACAGCCAACACCGACATCATGCTGATGGACGAGGCGTTCTCGGCCCTGGATCCGTTGATCCGGACCGACATGCAGGACCTGTTGTTGGAGCTGCAAAAAGAGCTGAACAAAACAATCGTCTTTATCACCCACGACTTGGACGAAGCCCTGAAACTGGCCGATCACCTGGTGATCTTGAAGGACGGGGCGGTGGTCCAACAGGGGGAACCGCAAGGTATCTTGCTGAACCCGGCCGATCCGTACATCGAAGACTTCGTCAGCGACATCAACCGCGCCCGCGTGCTGCGCGCCCGGTCGATTATGGTGCCGCTGGACGAAGGCAGCATGCTCAGCAAGACGAAATATGCCGGTGACGTCGCGCCGACCGACAACCTGGAACACTTGATCGCGATCTCAGGGGGGGACACCAGCAACGTGTACCGCGTTGTGGACGGCGGCGCGCCTGTTGGTCAAATTGACATGCGCGACCTGGTAAAGGCCCTGGTGCCCCGGGTGTCCAGCACGGCGGCGTAAACCACCAGGCACATCCAGACGAAAGGGGCCGTTGCATTGTGCAGCGGCCCTTATCTTTTGCGCCGTATCCTTCCCTTCACTTTGAGTGGGCAAATACCTCGGGGGAATTGCCCCACCGGGGCAAGGGGGCAGCGCCCCAAACCCCCGCCAAAAAAAAGCGGGCCCCGAAAGGGACCCGCACAATTTGATCGGTTTGGGTGGTGGGGGTCAGCCCCCCATCACCCTTGGCAACCACAGCACCAATTCGGGGAAGATCAGCAGCAGGATCAGCCCCACCAACTGCACCACCATGAACTGCATCATACCCAGATAGATGTCCTTCAGGTCCCAATTCGGCACCACCCCTTTCAGGAAGTACGCCGACAGGGCCACAGGCGGGGACAGCCATGCGGTTTGCAGGTTCACCGCCACCAGAATGCCGAACCAGACCATCAGGTCGTACCGGTCCAGCCCATGGATATCCAAGGCCGCCACCGTGGGCAGCAGGATGGGCACCACGATCAAGACGATCGGCACCCATTCCAGCGGCCAACCCAGCAGGAAGATCAGCGCCATAACCAGCAGCAGGATCAAGAACGGTGCGATGTCCAAGCCCAGCAACATCTCTGTCATCATCCTTGGCGTGCCCAAGGCGCTGAATTCCGCGCCAAAGAAGTTGGACGCAGCCACCAAGAACATGATCAGGACGGTGATTTCCAACGCTTTGACCAAGCTGTCAAAGAAGCTGGCGAAGGTGAACTTGCGGTACACCACCGACAACAGGATCGCCCCAAAGGCCCCCATGGCCGCAGCCTCTGCCGGTGTGGCAAAGCCCAACAAGATGGACCCCAAGGCAAAGCTGATTAGGATGGTTGGGGGCATCAGCCCGGCAAAGAATTCATCCCACAGATCAGAAAAGCGGAAGTTTTCTGCTGCATCGGGCCCATAGATGGGACGTGCCAAAAACGCCAACAACACGATGAACGCGAAGAACGCGATGGGCCAGATTGCAATGCCCGCTGACAAGCTTTGGTACAGCATGAAGGCGTGGAACAAGATGCCGATGGGCAGGACGATCTTCAGAACGCTCAGGTTGCGATAGGCCGCATAGGCGATGGCACCCGCAATGGCCAAGACCACCAGACCGCCAAAGGGGATCACGCCCCCAAATGTGCCGCCCAGCCCCATGCCAAAAATGCGGCACAGGGTCAGAACGCCCAGACAGATCAGGGCAACTTCCGCGCCATAGTACTTCGACGTTTCCGGCTGATCCTCTTCCCCCAGGATGGGGCCCAGGTCAGGGTTAATCCAGCACCGACCCAAGGTGTACAGAAGGTACAGCGACGCCAAGATGGCCCCGGGGACAAAAGCCCCGCGGAACAGGTCCAGGGTGGATACTTCCAGGACAGGTCCCATAACGATCAACATGATGGACGGTGGGATCAAAATGCCCAAGGTCCCGCCCGCAGTGATTGTCCCTGCGGCCAGTTGCACGTTGTATCCAGCCCGGCTCATGGTGGCACCCGCCATGATGCCAAGAAGCGTCACAGACGCCCCCACGATGCCCGTTGCTGCCGCAAAGATCGTGGACACGATCAAAACAGCGATGAACAACGCGCCACGCACACGGGCCATGATCATTTGGATGGATGAAAACAGCCGTTCCATAAGGCCCGCGCTTTCCATCACGATGCCCATCAACACGAACAACGGCACCGCCATCAGCTGATCGTTCAGCATGGTGGAGTTGGTGTTCAGCGTCATCAACAGTGTGGTCAGCTTGAAGTTCGCCCCCCAGATCCCAAACACAAAGGCCAGGAAGATCAAGGTGAACGCGATGGGAAAGCCGATGAAGATCACAAACAGCATCGCCCCCAGCATGATCAAACCGATGGTGGCTTTGTCCAAACCAGGACGGGCCTTCATAAGGTCGGTGAACCATTCACCACCCGGCACCCAGTCCGGCGCAAAGATGGCCAAAACCAGCCAGACCAAAGCAATCAGATAGACGGGCAATGCGCGAACAAACACGCGTTCGCGGTCCTTGCCCATCTTATGGAAGGCCCGGAAAATCTCTGGAATGCCTTGCAACAGCAGCAAGAACCCACCGATGGGCATGGCCGTCCGGGCAGGCCACAGCAATGGCCCCCAAGCGCTGTCGATCTGCATGGTTTCGCCTGTGGAATATGCCAGCCACCAGAACTGGGCCGACACCACGGTGAAAAAGATCATCGAAGGGATGAAGAACAACAGGTACAGCGATGCGTCCACTGTGGCCTGCGTCTTATCCGACCAGTTGCGGTACAAGAAGTCCGCACGGATATGCACACCGCGCATCAAGCCGTACCCCGCCGCTGCCATCCACAACACACCCGCAATCATGCGGCTGGTGTCATAGACCCACAGCGTCGGCCCCAAACCCAAAGCTTTGGCCAAACCGCCAAAGCCCGCGTCGATCAGGATGGAGTCCAGATTTCGCGACAAAACCTCGTAAACCACGACGAAAATCAAAGGGACCATCAGCAAGGCAATCAACTGGCCTGCGCGATAGTTTAGGACGTCGATGGCCGCCGTGATGGGGCGTTGCCAGGGCGTCATATCCTCGGGCGTTTCGCCCGGGGCTTCGGCCCGTCGTTCGGCGATCAGCTCGTCGGCGATCTCCAGATCTTCTGGATTCGGCTCTTCTGCGGCCATCCCCATTCTCCCTTGTTGTAAGCGCTTGTTGTGTATCAAGCTTCTTTTCAGGGAAGGGCGGGGCGTGCCCTTGCCAGAAAAGAAGCGCGGGGTCCCGAAGGACCCCGCACCGTAAGATCAAACTTACTTCAGTGTATCAGCGTGGGCTTTGCCCAATGCAGCGTTGGATGCCTGTGCGCCGGCCCAGAAGGGAACAGCAACGTCAGCGAACGCCTTCTGAGACGCCCATACTTCTGCGAAGAATTCGTTCTCATCAGCAGCAGCTTGCAGCGCGTTCTTGGCAGCAGCCATGTACTCTGTGAAGTAGTCAGCTGGTGTGTCTTCCAAGATAACGCCGTGGTTGTCTGTCAGGTCCTTCAGGGCCTTACCGTTTTCGAAGATGCGGTAGGACATGGACTTGGACAGGGATGCAGTGGATGCAACTTCCAAAGCTTTCTTTTCCAGGTCAGACAGACCGTTGTAGAAATCGCCGTTCACGTACATGTCGGCGTTCACAACAACCTGGTGCAGGCCTTGCAGGTAGTAGTGCTTCAGCACTTTCTGGAAACCAAACACGGAGTCAGGCTTCGGGCAGCACCATTCAGCTGCGTCGATTGTGCCTTTTTCCAGGGCTGGCAGAATGTCGCCGCCGCCCATGGCAACAGCAGGAACACCGATGTCAGCGTAAGCAGCACCAACCATGCCTGGAGGGGCCCGGAAGCGCATTTTGCGGAAATCATCCATGGATTTGATCGGCTCTGGGAACCAACCCAAGGCTTCTGGACCAACAGGCTGCAGCATGAAGCCTTTGACGTTTACGCCCATTTCGTCCCACAGACGGTCGTACAGCTCTTTGCCGCCGCCGAACTGGAACCAAGACAGGAATGCGATGTTGTCCATGCCGACACCAGCGCCGGCAACAGGTGCGCCGAACAGGTTGGCTGCAACGTGCTTACCACCCCAGTAGTGTGTCCAAGCGAAGCCGCCTTCCACCAGGCCAGCGTCAACCGCGTCCATGATGTCGCGGGGGCCAACGACGGCACCAGCGGGCAGAACTTCGATGACCAAGGACCCACCCGTCAGGGCAGCGACGTCGTCACCAAAGGCTTTCAGCATGACGACTTCGTCAGCTGTGGTGGGCAGAACCGACTGGATCCGCAGTGTTTTAGCGTGGCCAGCAGCATTTGCTGCGGCACCAAAGGACAAAGCGACGGCTGTAGCAGCAGCTGCTTTGACCAGAGATTTGAGGTTAAACATGTGTTTCTCCCTTGTTGAGCCCTCTACTTTATTGTCCCGCGCCCCGAAGGCTTCAGGCGCGGGTATTCTTGGTCAGTGGGCCCCTTTGCCGGTGGCCCACCCTTCCATCAATCCCAGCATCGGTCCGACACCGGTCTCAATATCGACAACCCCACGATAGAACATCTCTACCGCGACGTAGACAAGTACGAACAATCCAATCCAAGAAATCAGCGGATACCGCGTCAGCAACTTCATGATCAAAGTTGCGGCAAATGCCATCAAAACAATCGCCAAACCCAGGCCGAATACCAGTTTGGTGGTGTCCCCGTCAGCAATGGCCGCCACGGCCAGTACATTGTCCAACGACATGGACACGTCGGCAATGGTGATGGCGATCAAAGCTTGGCCCAAAGTTCGCTTGGGAACGCCCGTCGCTTCGTCCGCGATTTTTTCGGCGTCCACCTCCTCTGCATGGCCCGCGCGGATGTCTTTGTACAGCGTCCAGCAGACGTAAAACAGCAGCAGTGCACCCACGAACAGCAAGCCCGGTATGCCCAACAGTTTGGTGGCGATAATCGCAAAGATGATCCGCAAAACAGCCGCAATCACCATCCCGAACAGAATGGCGTTCTTGCGTTGGGCCGCAGGCAAGCCAGCAGCGGCCATGCCAATGACCAGCGCGTTGTCCCCTGACAGGATCAGATCAGCAATGATGATCTTCCCGTAGTCAGCGATTAATTCCATCATGCCTCAGCACTCCTTAACATCATGTCTGCCGCTTTTTCACCAATCATGATGCAAGGGGCGTTTGTATTTCCAGAAACCAGGCGCGGCATGATGGACGCATCTGCAATGCGCAAACCGTCGATGCCGTTCACTTTTAATTCGGGGTCCACCACGGCACCGTCGTCCACGCCCATGCGGGCTGTGCCCGACGGGTGGTAAATCGTGACGGCGGTCTTGCGGGCCCAATCCAAGATTGCGGCGTCGTCGTCTTTGGCAACGCCTTCGCCGGGGGCATGTTCTTGGGTGATGAAGGACTTCAAAGGGTCAAATTCTGCGATCCGCCGGGCCACTTGGATGCCCCGCACGATACATTCTTGATCCACCGGCGACGCCAAATAGTTGGGATGCATATGCGGATGATCGCGCCAGTTTGCGCTGGCCAGTTCCATATGCCCCATGCTTTCGGGACGCAGTTGGCACACCGATGCGGTGAACCCAGAAAACTTGTGCGGCCCATCGGCAGGATTGTCGGCGCTGAAGGGCTGGATGTGGAATTGAATGTCCGGTGTTTCCAGCCGGTCGTGGGTTTTCAAAAAGGCCGTGCCAAGGGATGCGGCCATTGTCATGGGCCCCTTGCGCGTCAACGCATATTGCGCGGCGATCAAGCCTTGTTTGACGATGTTGTTGGTTTCCACGTTCATGGTGGGCAGCGTGGTCTTGAAGACTGGCCGGGCCTGCAGGTGGTCTTGCAGATTTTTGCCCAGCTCTGCCGCGTCCAGCACGGTTTCGATGCCGTGGTCTGATAAATGATCGCCAGGCCCAATGCCCGACAACATCATGATTTGCGGTGTTCCCAAGGCCCCAGCACTTAACACAACTTCGCGCCGGGCTTTGACGGTTTTGCGCGTGCCTTTTTGGTCGAATTCGACACCAGTGACGCGGCCGTCGGCCAAAATCAGTTTAGTGGTTTGGGCATTGGTGATGATTTCAAGATTTTGCCGTCCGCGCGCAGGCTTCAGGTACGCCACTGCGGAACTGCACCGGCGCCCGTTGTGGGATGTAAGCTGGAAATAGCCGACGCCTTCTTGGTCACCGGAATTATAGTCTTCGTTGTACGGGTATCCGGCCGCCACGCCGGCCTGGACCCAATGGTCCACGATTTCGCGCGACAGACTTTTGGGGGACACTTGCAACGGGCCGGACGTGCCGCGCACATCTTTCGCATCGCCATGCCACGTTTCGGACCGCTTGAAGATGGGCAAAACATCGTCCCATCCCCAACCCGTGCATCCCATTTGACGCCACGCGTCGTAATCTTCGGCTTGCCCGCGCACATAAAGAAGTCCGTTTATCGAACTGGACCCGCCCAAAACGCGGCCGCGCGGCCACTTGTGCTTGCGATTGTGGGTGTTGGGATCGGGCTGCGTTTCATAGCACCAATCGGTGCCAGGATTGCCCATGGTTTTGAAATATCCCACCGGAATGTGAATCCATGGGTTCCAGTCACGGGGACCTGCTTCCAGCAACGCAACCGAATACCGGCCACTTTCTGAAAGACGCGATGCCAGGGCGCAACCGGCAGAGCCTGCGCCAACAACGATGAAATCAAATTCCAACGTTTCCCCCCAATTAACATTAAAAATTGAGACATTTTGTCTCGATTTTTGTAAGAAACTACGGTAAGCATAAAAAATGATCACCTCCAAGAAGATTCTTTGAAAAAATGGACCGTGTGCCAACAAATATGCGGGCCCTTCTGATTTTGGAGGCGATCAGCGCGTCGCAAAATCCGCTGACCGCCAGTGCCATCGCCCAAAACTTGGCCTTGCCGAAGCAAACTGTGCACCGGGTTTGTAATTCACTTGTTGATGAAGGGTACCTGGTGCGGGACCTGGGCGGGCACCGTCTGCGGCCTGGCTTGCGGTTGCGGGAATTGGCCAACGGCGTGTTGAATGCCGCGCATTTTCACACTGCGCGCCATACGATCATGAAACAATTGGCGTCCATCACGCGCGAAACCGTCAACTTTGTGCAACCCGGTTTGACGGGGATGCGCTATCGCGACAGGGTCGAAACCGATTGGGCGTTTCGCGTGCAACTGCCGGTGGGATCGGAAGTGCCGTTTCATTCCACCGCCAGCGGCAAGGTCTTCTTGTCCAGTCTGGCCCCGGCTGAACGAAGCCGCTTTGTGGCAACTTTGAAATTAGAAAAGCTGACCGAAAACACCCACACAGACTACGACGCGCTGCTGACGGATTTGCAAAAGGTGCGCAAACAACAGTTTGCCATCGATGGGGAAGAATTCATGGAAGGGATGATCGCTGTGGCCGTCCCTGTTTATGACAACAAAAACCGCTTCTTCGGGTCGCTGGCGGTCCACGGTCCCGCGGCGCGCTTTTCGGTCGAAACCGCTTTAAGCCATGTGGATGATTTAAAAGCCACCGCCGAGAAGTTGACCCGCGTCTTTTTTGATTGAACACTGCGACCAAAGCAGCAGGCAGGAAACATGAGCCGAAAAGCAATCATTATCGGGTCCGCCCCGATTTCTGCCAATTTGGCGGACAGGCCCTTGGATGACTATTTCAAGATGGCCGTGAACAAATCCTGGCGGTTGCGCACCGACTATGATGCCCATGTTTTTTTGAAGTCGCTGAAGCCGCAGGACCGGCCATCGCCCACACCCGGCATGAATTCTGTCGGGGTCGAAAAATTTTCGCCCGTGTTGAACAAAGCAGGTGGGCTGTTTTTGACATCCGGGTCCGTCACCATGATCGCGGGGTATTGGGCGGTTAGCCACGCTCGGGCCCGCATTGTCAGTTTCTATGGCTGCGATCTTGTGTTTGATGCTGGGGACGACGGCAAAACCCACTATTACGGGTCAGGGGACGAAGGTCCGCTGAAGGGCAACTTTCAGTATAACTTGCGCCAAGAAGACCGTTCCATTCGGCTGTTCATTTGGGCGCTGATGCACCGCACCTTGTTGACCAACAGTTCTGCGGTGCCGGGCACCAAGCTGTGCTTTCCCCAGGTGCCGTTGGATGTGGAAACCCCCAAGCTGTATCAAAGCGCCTGCGCCAGTCCAGAATACGCGGCGTTGTTGAAGTTGGGGGGGGCGGCCTTGGCGTTTGAAGCTGAAAATCGCACGCCCATGTTCGAACGCAAACAACGGCTGTTTGAAGATGACGCCGATGCCATCGCCGCCATGGACCGTATGATGGACCATTGGGGCAGTTTGCGCCCGGCGGTGGACGCATTTTGCGCGCGTGTGACCGCATTGGTGGATCAACCATGACTGATGCCCAAGCGCCTGCGGTGCACGATTGGCCCGGCACGTTTCGCTTGCACTTGGGGTTTCACAAAACCGCATCGACCCACATCCAGCGCATTTTGGATCACAACCATCATCACTTGAAGCGATCCGGCACCTTTGTGGTGCCCCACAAACGTTTGCGTAACAAATACACCCGCATCACCGAAACCTTCGCCAACCAGCAGATCGGTATGGAATACGGCGAGCCCATGACCAAGGATGAATACCGCGCCTTGGCCCACGATTTCTGGCAGAAGGTGCCGTTCGACCGCTTTGACCACATCGTTTTAAGCGAAGAAAACGTGGCAGGCCATGTCGGCCAATGCGTGTTTCCCGGACTGCTGTACCGGTTCCCCAAGACTTATATGCGGTATTTCAAAGCCGCTTTGCCCGTCCGCCCCACTGTGATTGACGTGGTGATCCGGCGGTACGACAGTTTCTTTGCGTCGTGTTACTTGGAATACATCAGTTCCACCGGGGCGCACCGCTATGTTTCTGTGGACGAAATGATGGCAAAGGTCATGGTCAACGCCCCCAGTTGGGTCGACGTTCTGCAGATGATGGGCCAGGTCTTCGGGCGCGCCACCATCAACGTCTGGATCTATGAAGAATTGCGCCAGACCATGCCTGTTTTGTTGGAAGAATTGACGGGGCGTCCGGCGGACGCATTGCTGCCTTTGGACGACACCACGCGCAGCCGTGCCAGCCCCAGTGCAACGGTCTTGGCCGAATTCGAAAAGGTGCTGCGGTCCCAAGGCGTGGCGGCTGCTTTGGCCGCTTGGAAAGATCTGAAAGAAGACTTCGGGCGCACCAAAGGGCCCGCGTTTGAGCCGTGGTCAGATCAAGACAAAGCGCATTTGACGCGGTTGTATGAAGCGGACATCGCGGAAATTTCCGCCGACCCAAGGTTCACCCTGCGGCGTCCGGAGTAAGGCCAAGCGCCGCCAAACACTGGTCCACCATCTGATCAATTGGCCCATGGGCGGGCAGGGACACCACTTGCGTGCCGCGATCCTGCAGCTGAGTTTTGATCGATGCAATGATATCGGCCCGGCGCTGAAAATCCTGCGGCGTGCCAAACCGGTCGCGAAAGCGTTTGTCCTTGGCCGGGTCGTCCGCAGACAGTCCAGCCCGCTGCCGGATGCCTTGCAGCGCTTGGGCAGGGTCAGCGTCCGTCACGATCAGCGCGTCGGGTTGGGGGACGGCCGCCACCAATTCTGCGGTAAGTGGCACGTCTTCGCCGGGGGGCTGGGTCATGATGGCATGCACCCCGAAGTGAAAAAATCCTTCGTCCACCCAAAACGGCAATTCCCGGCCCGCCCGTTCAAACTTGATGTGATCGCCCCCAAGCGCATGAACAATCGTCAGGTTGCGCGCATTGTCGCCGTATATCCGCTGAAAGAACGCCACAGCCCCCGGCCACTGCAGCGCAAACTGCGCGATACTGAAGGCTTGGCGCACCCGTTCTTGCGGCCAAAGGACCGGCATTTGCGGACTTTTCTTTTGGTCGATCTTGTCCAGTCGGGCCGCGTCCAGATCGCGCTGGCCCGATTGCGCCAACCGGTCGCGACACGCGGTCACCAAGGTGGACTTCCCACTGCCTGGCAAGCCCAAGCTTTCAATCCGCATTCCAATCACGTCGCCGCCAAATCGAATTGGGCCAAAGCATCGGGGTCAGCGGCTTGCATCTGCGCGCGCTTGTCGGCTGCCACGGCGCGGTGGGCGGCCAGGGCTTTTGCATGGGCCTGGGCCAGACCCGGCACGGTGTTTTTCCAGTCTTGAATTTGGGCCAACACTGCCGGGACATGGCGGGTGATGCGGTCTTCGAACACGTCGTTGCAGTTGAACATCTGGAAGTAGTCTAAATCCAACCGTTCCCGGGTTCCCGCATTGGCCGACCCGCGGTGTTGTTTGACCAAAAACGCATCGGCGGATCGTACGGCATAGTGATTGATCTCTGCAAATTTGGCACCGTGGGATTTGGGATGCACCCGCCAGTTGCCATCGCGAAAACGGTCGAAGACGTCCTTACCGCTGCCGTTCACCCACTTGACCGTGCCGCTGCCTTTGCGGATTTCTTTTGTGTGATACGGACGGTGCACGCCCAGTTTCACGACGTCGCGCAGTCGGAACAGGGACTTGGCCCCCCACATGCGCACGCGGGTTGGGGTTTCGTCAGCGCGGGCTTTTTGGAATTGTTCGATCACCAATTCGTCTTCGATGTCTTGTATGCCGCTGTTGCCAAACAAGCGCCACGTCATGGAACATACGTCAAAATCCCCCAGGGCGTAGAACAAATCGTCCAGACGCCCAGCCCCGCATTTGACCTGCAAAAATTCATCGGCGTCGATTACCATGGCATAGTCTGCCTGGGTCACGTCTTTGGTCAACATCGCGCGTTGATAGGCACGCCGCTGCGGGTCTGTGCGCAGCCCGTCTTTCTGCTTGGAATTGTCGAACTGCCGCACAAAGGGCGTGAAGCGATGCAGCAGGCGCAACATCTGATCTGAATAGTCCGTGCAATCATTGTGAAAAACGAAGGCCTGCGAAAACCCAATGACTTTGTGATAAGCCAGCCATTCCAGCAGATACGGCCCTTCGTCTTTGATGGTTCCCACCAATACGCACGTCCTGTCCGCCATCACAGGGCATCCGGCGCGGTGCGGTTGGTTGGGGTGTCTTCGACGCTGTCCATAAAGGTGAGGTGGGCCGCTTTGATGCGGTCCACGACGGTTTGCCGTTCGTCGCGTTCAAAGTGGGTGATCAACGCATTGCGAAACCAATCCAGATATTTGCGGTTGCGATAGGCGGCATAAAATTCAGGGGCATCCAATGTGCCTTCAACGATACTGTCCATCAAGGTTTGTGCCACGCCCATGCGGTTCAAAAACAGAAAGCTGCTGTGGCCGGCCATGAACGTTTTGTAAATTTGCACCGACGGACCCGCCAGACGATCAGCGTGGCGTCGGTCTTCCACGTTTGCGGGGTCAAAAAACAGGCTGACCTTCGGGATCGCGTTCAGACCATCCGCGGCGTCGCTGCCTGGGCCGGACCAATCCAACCGGTGGGACCGCCCGAAGCGGTCATCAAACCCAACACGGTCGCGGTCCATTGTGGATTGGGGTGAAAACGCGGCCACATCCGCCCCCGCCACCAAGGGCGCATGGGCCAAAGCGCCATACCCGCCCATGGAATGGCCGGCAAAAATGACCCTGCGAAATTGTTGGAAGAAGCCTTCGGTCACCAGGTCATTGATTTTCTGGGCAGGCCAGCCGTCGCGGTACCAATTGGGCATATGCGTGGCGAACCCCAGAAAGCTGAAGTCGCGTTCCATTGCATATGCGCTGCCCCAAGGGTGAAACACCGCCCCGTCTTTTTTGATGTCGAATTGGGAATTGAACCCCACCACCAACACGTCACGGTTGCCTTTGAAATGCACCAATGTGTTGTTCAGGTGCCGTTCGAACCGTCCTTCCGACCAGGACCGGACGTGCAGCTTTTGTATCCAGTCTGAATATCGCACCAGTGGGCCCTTTTGCACGGTTGTGGCAGGTTACATGGCAAAGGTGCACAGATTGTTGCCCAAGGTAAAACAGTTTGTGCCCAGAACCCTGATTTTGCGCGAAAAACGGCGAAATTGACGGGGCGCGACCGCCTATGACCTGCCGCGCTTTTCGAACCTGGGCAACATGGCGGAAAAGTCTTTGCCCGCACCGTCTTCACGTTCGACAAACTCTGCGTACAGCGTTTCGGCCCGTGCACCCATCGGTGTGTCGGCGTCCACGCTGGCGGCGGCCTGTTGCGACAGGCGCAAATCTTTCAGCATCAGGTCCGCTGCAAACCCAGGTTGATAGTCGTTGTCCGCCGGGGACGCAGGTCCAATGCCCGGCGCGGGGCAATACGCATTCATGGTCCAGCTGTACCCAGAAGATGTGCTGACCACGTCGAACATGGATTGCCGGTCCAGCCCCAATTTGTCCGCCAAGGCAAACGCTTCGCAAGTGGCGATCATGGTGGCGCCCAGGATCATGTTGTTGCAAATCTTGGCCGCTTGGCCATTGCCAGCATCGCCACAGTGAACGGCCTTCTGGCCCATAATGTCAAACAAGGGTTGGGCGGTTGCAAATGCAGCTGCGTCACCGCCCACCATGAACGTCAAAGTGCCTGCCGCAGCGCCCCCCACACCGCCCGACACGGGCGCGTCCAAGGCGCCGATGGATTTTTCAGCTGCCATGGCTGCAATGGCCCGCGCGCTGTCCACATCAATGGTGGAACAATCCAAAAGCACGGTGCCGGGGGTCATGGCATCCAACACTTCACGGGCAACGGCTTTGGCGATGTCCCCATTAGGCAGCATGGTGATCACAACATCGGCGTCTTTGGCGGCATCGCCAGTGTTGACGGCTGCGGCCACGCCGTCGGGGCAGGGGCTTGCGGGGTCGAACCCTTTTACGGTGTGTCCCGCCGCGGCCAAGTTTGCCGCCATGGGTGCACCCATGTTGCCCAATCCGCAAAATCCGATTTTCATGGCGTGTTCTCCGTCAAATCCAGGGTGTCTTTGCCCAAGGGCATCAGCATTTTTGTGGCTTTCAGCATCATGTTGTCGTCCAGCCCGAATTGCCATTTTGGCCGCTTGTCCTTGTCGATGATCAGCGCGCGAATGCCTTCGATGAATTCGCCGTCCGACGCTGACCGGAAGGTGTAACGATATTCCATTTCCAGGGCTTTGACGATGTCATCGGACGCCCTGTTGCGGTGGATCAATTCCACCGCCGCTGCCATGGCCATGGGGGATGGGGCCTGCAAACGGCGCAGCGTGTCGGCGGTGAAGTCTGTGTCCACCGATTGCAAGGATCGCAAGATATCCGGCAGGGTTTCGCCCGCAAAATGGCGATTGATGTCGTCCAGCTTGGCTTGAAGCGGGGCGTCCCCTGGATCTGTTGCAAAATCCGCGATCACGCCTGCGTCCCCGGTTTGCGCCAAAGCCATTTTCAGATCATCCCACTTGGCTTCCGGCACGAAGGTGTCGGCGAAGCCCACCCAAATGGCGTCGGCGGCGGTCATGCGGGCCGTCGTGGTGCCCAAATATTCCCCCACACGCCCAGGGGCGCGGGCCAACAACAAGGATCCGCCGACATCCGGCACCAATCCAATGCCGCATTCTGGCATGGCGATCCGGCTGCTTTCCCCCACGATCCGGTGGCTGCCGTGGCACCCGATGCCCACGCCGCCGCCCATGGTGAAGCCCTGCAGGAAGCTGATGATGGGCTTCGGGCCGGTGGCCAGTTTGGCGTTCAACCGGTATTCGTCGGTCCAAAATTTGCGGCCATAGTCGAAGTCCCCAGCGGTGGCGGTGCGATACATCTCTGCGATGTCGCCGCCTGCGCAAAAGGCTTTGTCGCCCGCCGCGTCAATGACAATGACGCTGACAGCATCAAATGCTTCATAGGTGTCCAGCGTGGCTTCGACCTCTAAACACATGTCATAGGTCAGGGCATTCAGCGCGTCTGGGCGGTTCAGCGTTATGCGGCCCATCTTGCCCGCGATTTCAGTGATCAGGTCGGTCATGCAAGGATGTCCAGTGTCGTTTGGTGCAGATCACTGTCCCGTCTTTGGATCAGCCTGTCTAGGGCGGCTTGTGGCACGCGGCGCAGGATCACGCTTTTAAGCCGCGCGCCACGATCATGCGCATAATCTCGTTTGTGCCTTCCAAAATTTGGTGCACCCGCAAATCACGCACGGTTTTTTCAACACCGTAATCCGCCAAATACCCGTAGCCCCCGTGCATTTGCAGGCAATCGTTGGCCACTTGGCTGCCCATATCCGTCACTTGTTTTTTGGCCATGGCGCAAAAGTGCGTGGCATCTGGGGCACCCTGGTCCAGCTTCCAGGCGGCTTGGCGCAGGAAGGTGCGGCCCGATTGCAGGGCAATTTCCATGTCGGCCAGGCGGAACTGCAGGGCTTGGAATTGGTCGATGGTTTTGCCGAACGCGCGGCGGTCCGCCATATACGCCCGTGTGGCATCAAACGCCGCTTGGGCGGCCCCAAGCGAACAGGCCGCGATGTTCAAACGCCCCCCGTCCAGACCGGCCATGGCATAGGTGAACCCTTTGCCTTCTTCGCCAAGCAAATTGTCCAACGGGGTTTCACACGCGTCCAACTGCACTTGGCGCGTGGGTTGGGACCGCCACCCCATTTTGTCTTCCAAACCGCCAAACGACAGACCGGGCGCGCCGTCGTCCACCACCAAGGCGGAAATGCCCTTGGGGCCGTCATCGCCCGTGCGAGCCATCACGATATAGGCGTCAGAATACCCCCCGCCTGAAATGAACGCTTTGGTGCCTGTCAAAGCATAGTGCGTGTTGGTTTTGTGGGCTTTGGTCTTCAACGCCGCCGCGTCTGATCCAGACCCAGGTTCCGTCAGGCAGTAAGAAAAGAACAGATCCATCCCGATGGCTTTGGGCAGATATCGATCGCGAAGGTCGTCACTGCCGAACTTGTCGATCATGGCCGCGCACATGTTATGGATGGACAAGAACGCCGCCACCGACGGGCAGGCCATGGACAGCGCTTCAAACACCAAGGTGGCGTCCAAACGCGACAGGCCGGACCCGCCACTTTCTTCGCGCACATAAAGTCCGCCAAAGCCCAATTCCGCCAATTTCGGCCACAGGGTTTTGGGGATGTCGCCCGACGATTCCCAATCCCGCGCAAAGGGCGCGATGTGTTCGGCCCCGAAATCGCGGGCCATGTCGAAAATTGCCGTTTGTTCTTCACTCAGCGCGAAATCCATGGGTCTGCCTTACGGAATTGAACAGTTGTTTAATTAATTGCCGGGTGCGTGCCCTTTGTCAATTGTTTCGCAGCCGCGGGCCATCGTGTGGGTCATCGGCCAGCAATGATTTCACGATATCATCAAACCAGTCCCATGCGTCCATGGCGCGCCGGTTGGCCACCAAAAAGACGGGGCGCATGAATTCGGGTGCGCCCGCGATGCGGTGCAATCTGCCGTCTGCGACCCGCTCGGCCACCATGCGCCAGGGAAGATAGGCGCTGCCGCCATGATCCAGAATGAAAGCCAACCCCAACTGGGCTGATCCGAACGACAGTCTTTGCGTGCTGGCATCGGCATAAAACGTGGCATGATCGCGGGCAAATTCGGGGCCTGCTTCCACGAAAACGTACCCCGGGTCGAAGCGCAGGGGGGCATCTGCCTTGGTGGACACCAGCACCAGCGTATCGGGCGGCAATTCAAACTGCACTTGGTCTGCGCCCGCCCGGGGGGAAAAAGTCAGTGCCATGTCGGACTTTTCGGTTTGCAGCCATCCGGCCAGTGTTGCGGCATCCCCTTCCCAAAGCGTCATGGCCACAGCGGGTTGCAGCGCCAGAACGAAGTCGCGCATCCGCTGGCCTGGACCCGTCCAAAGATCGGTTTCCACGGACATATTGCACACGGACCGCAAGCCTTCGGGCAGGGCGGTTTCCTGCCGGGCCTGACGCCACAAATCTTCAATGGTTGCGGCATATCGTTTCAAACGTTGGCCTGCAGGGGTGGCCAAGGCCCCCGACTTTCGCCGCAAAACCAAGCTTTGCCCCAACTGGCCTTCCAGCGATTTTAGACGCGCTGTGACGGTTGATTGCGTCACGTTCAATTTGTCCGCCGCAGCCACCAGGCTGCCGGTTTCGATGATCGCTAAGAACGTGCGCAATTCGACGAGTGTCATGGCCAAGTATTCAATTATTCGAATAAACAGTGCAATTATATTCGTTATCAAGATTTATCACCCTGGGCTAGCCTGCTGCAAAGACAGCGAGTCACAGGGGGCGGAATGGCCAAGATCACGCAATATCAGATGTTGATCGACGGGAAGTGGGTTTCGGCCAGCGACGGCGCCACCTTCGACAGCCAGAACCCTGCCACCGGTCACGTTTGGGCGACAGTGCCGGAAGCGACAATGGACGATGTGAACGCCGCGGTGGCGGCTGCCCATGCCGCACTTTCGGGGCCCTGGGGGGATATGACCCCGACACAGCGGGGAAAATGCCTGCACAAACTGGCCGATCTGATGGCTGAAAAGACCGAACATCTGGGCCGCATTGAAACCCAAGACACCGGCAAAATGTATTCCGAAACCGCCTGGCAGGCCAC
>JAHDDS010000093.1 GCA_020629235.1 Planktomarina sp. | reverse complement strand
TTCAAGCTGGCACCCCCCACCAGCGCGCCGTCCACATTGGCCACGGCGAAAATCTCTGCCGCGTTGGATGCTTTGACGGACCCGCCGTACAGCAACGGAATGTCGCCCCCTGGGATCATGGCCTCCACCTGCGCGCGCAAGGCGTCGTGCACTTCTGCGATTTGATCCACCGACGGCGTCAAACCCGTCCCGATGGCCCAGACAGGTTCATAGGCGATCACGACCGCCGCGTCCTTGGGCACCGACCCGGCCACTTGCGCCGCCACGACCGACAACGTGTCGCCCGCTTCGCGCTGGTCCAATGTTTCGCCCACACAGATCACCGGCACCAGGCCGGCGTCCAGAACGGCCACAGCTTTGGCCATAACAGCGGCGTCCGTTTCTGCGTGGTCGGTGCGGCGTTCTGAATGGCCCACGATCACGTGGCTGGCGCCCATGTCTTGGATCATGCCCACCGATGTATCACCGGTGTGCGCGCCGCCCGCATCTGCGTGACAGTCCTGCGCCCCAATGGCGATGCGCCCCGCAGCCGTTGCGACCGCGTCCCCCAACAGCGGAAAGGGCGGGCAGATCAGAACGTCGCACTTGGCTGGTGCGGCGGCGATGGCCTCTAACTCTGGCAGGGCGGCGCGGGTGCCGTTCATCTTCCAGTTACCTGCGGCGATCTTTCGGGGCATAGTCAGGTCCTTTCGTCAGGTGTTTTGCGCCAGGGATTTGCGCGCCCAGTCACACGCCAGGTCCGGGTCGTCCAGGGCGTCGTCGGGCAGGGTCCAATACCCCATGGTGGCGGTTTTGCCATCTTTCTTTTCGAACGTGAACTGGCTGCCGCCTTCCGCCGCCAAGGCATCGGCCAAGCCGTCCTTGGCTTTGATCAGGATTTTGCCGTCTGGTCCGATGATGGCGAAGATCACCCCGTCGCAGTATATCGACAGGCCGCCAAACATCTTGCGGGTTGTGATGGGGCCAAGATCGCTGAACAGGTCTTTGACGAATTCGATATCTTCTGCCGAAATTGTCAAATCTTTTCAGACATTTCCGTGTCGAACTTAATGCTTTCGCCGCAGCCGCAGGCATCCACCACGTTGGGATTGCGGAACTTGAAACTGCTGTCCAGCAGCGTGGTTTCATAGTCGATTTCTGTACCGAACAAGAACATCTGTGCCATGGGCGCGATGATGACCCGCGCGCCGTCGTGGTCCACCACCACGTCGTGGTCTTCGGCGGCGTCCACAAAATCCATCGTGTATTCCATGCCCGCGCAGCCGCCCTTTTTGACGCCGATTTTCAGGCCAAAGCGCGCGTCTTTGTCCATCAACTTGCGGATCTGTGCCGCCGCTTTGGGCGTGATGGTGACGGGGTCTGAACCGGGGATGGCAAACATGGGCGCGCCTTTCGTGTTGGTTGCAAGGTAAGGGCGCGGGGCGGTTGGTGCAAGGGTGTCGCGAACAAACCAACCAAGGGTTCAACGCCCCACTTACATAAAGCCCAATTCCAGCCGTGCTTCGTCAGACATCATGTCCATGCCCCAGGGTGGTTCCCACGTCAGGTCCACATCCACCTGTTTGACGCCCGCGATCGGTTCCACCGCTTCGGCCACCCAGCCCGGCATTTCGCCCGCCACGGGGCAGCCCGGTGCGGTCAGGGTCATGATGACGTTCACTTCATTTTGGTCATTGATATCAATGGTATAGACCAGGCCCAGGTCATAGATATTCACCGGGATTTCGGGGTCAAACACCGTACGGATGCCTTCCACGATGCTGTCATACAGCGGGTGGTCGGTCGTGGACGGCTTGATCAGCGGCGTGCCTTCCAGTGTTTCAAGTTCGCTCATTGCTTTCGGCGTCCTTATCCGCAGGTGACCGACAAAATGCGGGCGTCTGGGGTGTTTTCCGCGGACCCGGCACTGCGGGTGCTGACGCGCACCACCATCCGGTTGGGGTTCACGCTGTCCAGTTTTTGGGACCGTCCCACCACCACGGCATTGCCGGGCAATGCAATGTCATAGGTGATGGCATAGGGTTCGCCCGCCAAAAACGCAAAGTCAGCGGCACCGCAACTGTCCACACCGGTGCGTTCGATGCTTGCGCGCCCGGCCACGGCTGGGGTTGGGGCCACGTCGCCGCCCGGCACTGTGCTGTCATCTTGCGTGGCGATCGGGGGCGGGGCTTCAATGGCAGCGCCGGGGCTGACAGGCGTGGGTTCTGGTGCGGTCACGGGCTCAGACGGGGCCTGCACGGCCGGGGACGCGGTATCAGCGCCGCCCTGGGGGGCCGGGTTCGAGGCGGGCACAGGCAGGTCACAGGCGGCCAAAGCCAGTGCTGTCAGGGCGAACGGCATCACGCGCTTCATTGAAATGTCCTTTGAAAGGTGAGTTCTTTACTTGGTTATAGGAACGCGCCGCGGGCTTGTCAAAACGGTCATGATGCGGGACAGGGGGCCATGACACAGCGCATCACATTTGATTTGCACCAGACATCGGGCCGGGCGCGCACGGGCACGCTGCGCACGCCGCGCGGTGACATACGCACGCCCGCGTTCATGCCGGTGGGCACGGCGGCCACGGTAAAGGCCATGACCACCGATGCTGTGCGGTCCACGGGCGCGGATATCTTGTTGGGCAACACCTATCACCTGATGCTGCGCCCCACGGCAGAACGGGTGGACCGGATGGGGGGGCTGCACCAATTTATGAACTGGGACCGCCCCATTTTGACCGACAGCGGCGGCTTTCAGGTCATGAGTTTGGCGGGCCTGCGCAAGCTGACCGAAGACGGTGTGACGTTCAAATCCCATGTGGACGGGTCCAAGCACGAATTGACGCCGGAACGGTCCATGGAAATCCAGGCGCTGTTGGGCAGCGACATTGTGATGTGTTTTGACGAATGCCCGGCCTTGCCCGCCGACCGCCGCGCCATCGAAGACAGCATGCGCCTGTCCATGCGGTGGGCTGCCAGATCGCGCGATGCCTTTGGCGACCGTCCAGGCCATGCGTTGTTCGGCATCCAGCAGGGCGGTTTGGAAGAAGACTTGCGCGCTGAAAGTGCCGCAGCGTTGCAGGGCATCGGATTTGACGGATACGCCATCGGCGGCTTGGCCGTGGGCGAAGGGCAGGATGCGATGTTCAAAGTGCTGGATTTCGCCCCAGATCAACTGCCCGTGGACAAGCCACGGTATTTGATGGGGGTGGGCAAACCGTCGGACATCGTGGGGGCCGTGGCGCGCGGCGTCGACATGATGGACTGCGTGCTGCCGTCGCGGTCGGGGCGCACGGGCCAAGCGTTTACCCATCGCGGCGTGGTGAACATCAAGAACGCCCGCCATCAAGACGATCCGCGCCCTTTGGATGCGGACTGCACATGCCCCACCTGCCGCAACTATTCCCGGGCATATCTGCACCACGTGTTTCGGGCCAAGGAAATCATCAGCTCTGTCCTGATGACCTGGCACAATCTGCACTATTACCAAATGTTGATGCAGGCCATGCGTGACGCCATCGCCGCAGACACGTTTGCGGCGTTTCATTCAAAGTTTCACGAAACGCAGGCCCAAGGCGACATAGACCCGCTTTAAGGTTGGGCCGCACTAGGGCGCAAAAGTCACCGTCACCTTGGCGGGGAAGTCGAACCGGTCTTTGTCGCGATTGCGCAGGCTGACCACAGCCCCCACAGATGCCCCTTCGCTGCCCACGGAAATCGTGACCCCTTCGTTGTCGGGCCGCGACAGGTTTACGGCGTCCACGGTGGTGCCCGTGACGCGCGCAATGCCCCCCACCGCCATGCGGCATTGGATCAACACCGACCGGGTTTTGCCAAAGAACACAGGCACTTGGATCAGGGCCGGGGTTTCGAAATTCGCCTCTTGCCCGTTGGCGCGGGCGGTGCAGTCTGCGGGTCCGATTTCGCGCCAGTTGATGCCTTCGCGCAGGATCGACCGCACTTCAATCAGGTCGGGGCGGTGGAAATCATCGGCGGCTTCGGCCTGGGGCGATACCAGATTCACCACCGGCTGGGTGATGGGCAGCTTGGGGCCAGTGCCGCAGGCGGCCAGGGCGGCCACGGCGCCCAAGGGTATCAGGGCTGCAAATCGCATGTCTCAACCTCCTGTATGTTTGGGCCATGAACCGCGCGCGGCCCTTGCCCCGACGCCATTCTGCGGGCATTGTGGTTGAAAGCCAATAACAATGTCCCCATTTCCAAGGGCTCACAGGCGCTCGGCGGATTGCCGCAATTGGGATCCACCGCAAGCGAGCCACAAAAAGGATCGAGTATGACCCAGTCTTTAGAGACAAGTTTCCCAGTCCTGACACTGCGCGATATCGTGGTGTTCCCCCATATGATCGTGCCGCTGTTTGTAGGGCGCGAAAAATCTGTGCGGGCGCTGGAAGAAGTGATGGCGAACGATAAACAAATCCTTCTCGCCTCGCAAAAAGACCCCAACGAAGATGACCCAACCCCTGACTCGATCTTCGAGATGGGCGTGTTGGCCAATGTGCTGCAGCTGCTGAAGCTGCCGGACGGCACGGTGAAGGTGCTGGTGGAAGGGCGGTCGCGGGTCGCCATTTCCGAATACGTGGACAACGAAGATTTCTTTGAAGCCCACGCCGAAATCCTGGACGAAACGGACGGCGATGCCGATGCCATCGAAGCCCTGGTGCGGTCGGTGGCGGGCGAATTCGAACGCTATGCCAAGGTGAAGAAAAACATCCCCGAAGAAGCGCTGAAAACCATTTCAGAAACCCGCGATCCTGCCAAGCTGGCAGACCTGGCATCCGGCCACCTGGGGATCGAGATTGCCCAAAAGCAGGAACTGCTGGAAACCCTGGAAGTGGCCGAACGGCTGGAAAAGGTCTATGGCCTGATGCAGGGCGAACTGTCGGTTTTGAAAGTCGAAAAGAAGATCAAAACCCGCGTGAAGTCCCAGATGGAACGCACCCAGCGGGAATATTATTTGAATGAGCAGATGAAAGCCATTCAGAAGGAGTTGGGCGACGGCGAAGAAGGCGAAGGCGAAATCGCTGAACTGGAAGCCAAGATCGCCGAAACCAAGCTGTCCAAAGAAGCCCAAGAAAAGGCCGAGGCCGAGCTGAAGAAGCTGAAGAACATGTCGCCCATGTCAGCCGAAGCCACGGTGGTGCGCAACTATCTGGACTGGATGCTGTCCATCCCGTGGGGCGTGCGCAGCCGGGTGAAAAAGGACCTGGGCAAAGCGCAACAGGTGCTGGACGACGATCATTACGGCCTGGACAAAGTCAAAGAACGCATCGTGGAATATCTGGCGGTGCAGCAGCGGTCCAAAAAGCTGAAAGGCCCCATCATGTGCTTGGTGGGTCCCCCCGGCGTGGGCAAAACGTCCTTGGGCAAATCGGTGGCCAAAGCCACAGGGCGCGAATTCATCCGCATTTCCCTGGGCGGCGTGCGCGATGAAAGTGAAATTCGCGGTCACCGCCGGACCTATATCGGGTCCATGCCGGGCAAAATCATCCAGGCGCTGAAGAAAGCGAAGACCACCAACCCCTTGATATTGCTCGATGAAATCGACAAAATGGGGCAGGACTTCCGCGGCGATCCGGCGTCAGCGATGTTGGAAGTGTTGGACCCAGAACAGAACGCCACCTTCGTGGACCACTATTTGGAAGTGGAATACGACCTGTCGGA
>JAHDDS010000092.1 GCA_020629235.1 Planktomarina sp. | reverse complement strand
GCCGACAAGATCACGGGGTCCATGGAACGGGCGATGGGCGAAACCAACCGCCGCCGCGCCAAGCAGATGGCCTATAACGAAGAACACGGCATCACACCTGAAACGGTGAAAAAGAACGTCGAAGACGTGCTGGCGGGGCTGTACAAAGGCGACACGGACATGTCCCGCGTCACCGCGCAAATCCCCGACAAGGTCAAAGGCGGCAACATGCAAGCCGTGTTGGATGGGTTGCGCGACGACATGCGCAAAGCCGCCGAAAATTTGGAATTCGAAGAAGCCGCCCGCCTGCGCGATGAAGTCAAACGCCTGGAAACGGTGGAACTGACCATCGCCGACGATCCCCTGGCCCGGCAATACGCCGTGGAAAAGGCCGTGGATGACGCGCAAAAAGCCAGCGGTCGCAGCACCGCAGGCCGCGCCGGTCAACGCGGCGGGAACAAGAAACGTTGGAAGAGTTAGAGGCGCAAAACACCGCCCGCGCCCTGCTGGCCCTGCCCACCGCTGCCCTGGCTTGGCAGGGGGACGGGCGGCCAATGATTTCGCGCATTGGGGTGGTGATGCTGGACGGTGCGCTGCACGCTTTGGTGTCGGACCTGTCGCCCCACACGGCGGCGATGCGGGCCCATCCAGCCGTGTCGCTGCTGATGGGGTCCGATGCCGCCAAGGGCGATCCGCTGAACCACCCGCGCTTGGCCTTGGAAGCGGTGGCACAGTTTGCGGACAAAGGTGAACTGCGGGACCGCTATATCGCCGCCCGCCCCAAGACCAAGCTGTACTTTGACTTCAGCGATTTTCACGTGGTGCGGTTCGGGGTAGAGGCCGCGTTTTTAAACGGCGGCTTCGGCAAGGCACATCATCTGGACTGGGGCGCGATATCGTAGGGTCGGTGCACCCCACCGTATGCCCGACCTTCTGGGCGGGCTTCACCCACCCTGCGTCTTCCACGCAAAACCGTCGGCCGTCGCCTTCACCCGCCCGATGGACGGCAGTCGAAAGTGGGACCCCAGCACACAGCACCCGGTCTCTGCCGCCTGCCCCAGCAACTGCGTCCGGCTGGTTTGCGCCAGGGGCGCGTCAGCGTCGTAAACGAAATGCCATTCTGGATGGGCAACTTGGGCAGCCGTGTGCAACGCATCACCCGTGATGATGGCGCATGCATCCCCATGCCCAATCTGAACGGACACGTGCCCGGGCGTGTGGCCCGGCGTGGGGATCAGCTGCACGTGATCCCCCAGGGCGTGATCCGGCCCCACGAAATCCGCCTGCCCCGCCACCACCACGGGCAGCACGCTTTCAGCGTACATGGGCGACGGCAGGTTTTCGGCAAACCCCTTGTCCGCCTGCGGCAACAGGTATTTGGCATTGGGAAACGTCGGCACCCACTGGCCGTTTTCCAGCCGCGTGTTCCAACCCACATGATCGCCGTGCAGATGGGTGCACAGCACAAAGTCCACATCGCTTGGCGTAACACCCGCCGCCACAAGCCCCGCCATAAAGCGGGGATCGTCGCGGTCGTGCCAGGGGGGAATTTGGGGGTGGGTTTTGTGGTTGCCCACACAGGCATCCACCAAAATGACATGGCTTGGTGTTTTCAGCAAAAAGCCCTGCATGGGCAAGATCAGCCGCTGCGTGTCTTGGCACATGGACCCGGGCGCTGCCGCTTCGATAATCCGCGCCACATCGGGACCCGCGTTGGGGAACAGATCTTCAGGCGCGCGAAAAGGCGCAACCATGTCCAGGATGCGCCAGATCTCAACCTCACCGATTTTTAACAGCATGGGGCCAGGGTCCTTCCTGGGGCCATCTTCACCGTGTGCAATCCATACTGCAAGTACAAAGGGGCGCAGCGGCCCGTTGTGCCGATGGGCGGGTACTCAGATACTTAACCCACTATGTCGGGCTGTCACACCGGGCGGTCACCACGACCTTGCCCCGGCTGGCCTGTTTCCAACCCAGTTTCACCTGGTCTTGGTTGGGCCCCACCCCGGTCAAGCAATAGGGCATGTCCCCCACAACCGACCCACCGCTGCGGATTTTGTCGTTGGCCACCACGCTTTCCACGGTGCGGGTCTGCGCGCCAAAGGGCATGTAGGGGGCAAAGTTCATCGTCCAAATGGAACTGTCCGACGGCTCTGAATGTTCCAGGGTGCATGGGTTGAAGGCCGGTTCGTTGATGGCGCTGTAGGTGTTGCCTTCAAAGACCACATTCTTGAACCGCGATCGGTCCAAATCGGCATAGGTGGTGTTCACCCCTTCCACCCGGTCGATGTTGCCGCTGAACATGCGAAACACATTGCCCGAAAAGTTCAGCCCTGAAATCGTGTGGCCTGTGCCGTATGGTTTCACCACCAAGAAGTTGAACCAAGGGGCCACGTCAATCGCCAGGAAGATGTTGCCGGTGATGGTCATGCCGCCGAAACTGAACTGGTTGGAAAAGTCCGGCGTGCTGTCGTGTTCGTTGGTCCATTCGATGTAATTGTTATCGATGTAATTGGACGTGATCAGCGCCACCGCATTGGGGCGCGTGAAAATCAGCCCCGCCACCCGTTCGCCTTGGGGTTCACCGTCGCCGTGGAACCAGTGATTGCCCGAAATGACGGACCCTGTGCCACAGATCACGCCGAAATGGCGGAAGTGTTGAATGCGGCAGTCGCGTATTTTGATGTCGTTCTTGTTGGAATTGAACACGATCGACACGCGGTCTTGGACCCGCAGTTGGCTTTCGGCGCTTAAGAATTGGCAGCGGTCAAACATCAGCCCTTGGCACGCCGACCCGGGCGAGGTGACGCATTTAAAATTTGGCCGGTTAAAGTGACAATCGCGGAAGTGAAAGCACAGACCTGCATTGGGCAACAACACGTGGCTGGCGCGCGCGTTGCCTTGGAATTCGACATCGTCAAACTGCAGATAGGAATTCTTCGCGAAGCCCGAAAAATCCAGCATGTATTTGTGCCGTGTGAAGGTGAAGGGCTGGGTGCCTTCTGCGTCAAACAATGGGCGGCTGATGGTGATTTCTTGGCCCGCCACATCGACCGAGGTGGCATAAACTTCGCGCCCCACACCCGATCCGGTGATCAACGATCCCGGCTGAATGCTGGCCGCATTGGTGACATTGGTCAGCCGCAATCCATTGGAATTGCTGTAGGTTGCGGTGGCGGTCACCGCTTCGCTGTCCCACGCGGTGCTGGGGTCAGCTTGAAACATGCCGTTGCGGATGACGCGGCGGGTGTTGAATTGGGTGCGGTTGTGGACAGCCGCCTGCAGGTCCAAAGGTTCGATCAACTGAACCCGCCGTCCGCCCATATCCAGGCTTTCGTGATCGTTGAAATTCAGCAGGCTTTGGAACGCTTTCTTAAAGGCCAGCACCTCGTCGCCAAACGCATCAATATAGCTGGGCAGGTTGAAGTCCTTCAACAGCGTCAGCCGCGCGTCCACTGGCATGTCCAAGGTGCCGACAAAACGCACACGGTTTTGAAATGTGATGGACCCACCCACAAAGAACGTCCCTTCGGGCACCAACACCTCGCGGCCATTTGCGGCTGTGTCGGCGGCTTCAAACGCGTCGTGGTCATCGGTCACGCCGTCCCCCACTGCCCCGAAATCGCGCACGTCCACAGCGCCCATCAGTTCATCGACATAAAGGGTCGAAATATCTTCGATCGTGATATCGTCGATGCGCACGATGCCCCCGTTGGGACCTGTCAGATCCAGCCCCAGATGGCCGTATGCCGCGTCCTTGCCCCAGGCCATGTCCACACCGCCGCGGTTGCCGGACCCCACGATGGCGCGCACTTCCACCACTTGGCCATAGCTGGTCAGCGTCTTGGACGGCCCCACCACCGTGACACCCGTCACCGGCGCATTGTTGGCCTTGCCCGCCCATCCTGCGATGCGCACCGATGGAAAGGCCCCTGAAATCAGCTTCACCTTCGCCTTCACCAGCAGGTAACAGCCCGGCTCCATCGGGGTTTGGCCCATGAAACGCAGCTTGGTGGTGCTGGATGTCTTTTGCAATTCCAAGCAACCGCCAAAGTCCTGATCGGCAGGCACAAACGCCGCCGTGCTGGAACTGTCATAGGTGTTGGATCCCGGGGTGCCGTCCTGGCTGGACCAAACATTCAGCCCGTCTTCAAAGGGCGTGGGTTGAAACACCACACCGTCGGTAATCGCTTTGTTCATCAAAAACCCTTTCGGCCGCCGGAAAATCACGGGGCGGCGCACAGTTGCTGTCCATCGCAGGCCGCGACGGGCGGGCTGCACATGGCCGAAAGGGATAAAGGCGCGGGGTTAATCCGCGCCAACACCACCGCGCGGTGGCTGGGTTAAGGTTTGGTTAAATGGTTGATCAAAGCCCGGGGGCGACCCCGTCAGGCACCGTATTCGCGGCTTGGCAGGATCTGCACGCCGTCGATGCGCCAGGCATCCTCCACCTGCACCATCTTATAGGCCAGAACATAGAACACCCCCTGCCCGTCGCGAATTTCCACCTGCTGGAACTGGAAGCCTTGAATATCGCTCAGCTCTAGGAACCGCACATCAGCGGGGCGGTGGACCATGGGAAACCCTGTGGTGACCATCTGGCCAAACCGCATTGGGCTGCCAAAAATTGCTTGGATGTTCGGACTGGCATAGGTGAAGGCCTTTTCAAAATCGTCGGCCTTGAAGGCTTCTAACTGGTTGGAAATTGTCGCCTCAATCTCGGCGTCTTGGGCCTGGGCGGACACCGCCATCACCACTGCCAACCCCAAAGCCATCACGGCTGTTATCATCCGTCGCATCATCATCACTCTCCCGCTGATACAGCGAACGGTAGCGCGCGATGGGGCCCGCGTCCAATTTTGGGGGCAAACTGACGCAGACGTGATGGGGCAGATCAGTCAGATTTGGCGGCGGCCAACTTGCCCGCCAGGGCGTCTTCGATCAGTTGGATGGTTTCGTCCACGCCGTACAATGCGATGAATCCTCCGAACCGGGGTCCCTGGGATGCGCCCAGCAAAACCTCGTAAATCGCCGTGAACCAGGCACGCAGAGGATGAAATTCGTGGTTCTTGCCAACGGCAAAAACAACACCTTGGAGATCTTCCGCGTCATCAAATTTCAGGTCCGCCACAGGATCGTCGTTCCCCATGGCAGCGTTCTTTTGTTCGATCATCGTCTTGGCCAATGCCGGGCTTCGCAGCGCCGCAGCCAAATCAGACAAAGCCGCAGCTTCTTGATCGGTCGGAAGGCGACACTGCCGCGAAGGTCTTACGAAATCGTTAAAGTACCGTACGGCGAAGCCCGCAGCCGCATCCATATCTGGGTGCGTGGCAGGGGTGGCATCGGGGGCATACCGGTTGATGAACCCCCACAATTTGGACTTGTCTTGCGCCCCCGACACGGCCGCCAAATTCAGCAACATGGCAAACGGCACATCCAAGCTGGAACCCGGAACACTGTGCCCGTGAATGTGGAACACAGGGTTTGCCAAGCGCGCCTTGTCGTCCTGCCCGGCATAAGCGTTCAGCTGCTGGTGATATTCGTCCACCGCCTTGGGGATCACGTCGAAGTGCATCCGCTTGGCTGTCTTTGGTTTCAGGTACATAAAATACGACAGCGATTCCGTCGCGGCATAGGTCAGCCATTCGTCGATCGAAATGCCATTGCCGGATGTTTTGGAAATCTTGTGCCCTTCGGCATCCAAGAACAACTCATAGGTGAAATGTTCCGGCGCACGCCCCCCCAACACGCGGCAAATGCCGTCGTAAATCGG
>JAHDDS010000091.1 GCA_020629235.1 Planktomarina sp. | reverse complement strand
CCAGGCCTGTGATGCCGCGAACTTCTTTGATGACGTTGATTTTCGATGCGCCTGCAGATTTCAGGATCACGTCGAATTCAGTTTGCTCTTCGCCGCCACCAGCAGCGTCGCCGCCAGCTGGACCAGCCATCATCACTGCGCCACCGGCGGCAGGTTCGATACCGTATTCATCCTTCAGGATGGTTTTCAGTTCTTGTGCTTCCAGCAGGGTCAGACCCACGATGCTTTCGGCAAGTGCTTTCAGATCAGCCATTTGACTTCTTTCCGTTTAAAAATTTGTGTTCCAACGCCGCGCCCCATTGGTGCGCGGGCAAGACAGATGTCCTTATGCAGCTTTCTCTTCGATGGTCGAAAGAACGCTTGCAATGTTGCTGGCAGGTGCGCCAATCGCGCCGGCGATGTTGGAAGCTGGGGCACCGATGCAACCCGCGATGGAGGCAATAAGCTCCTCACGGCTTGGCATATCGGCCACGGCATCCACACCTTTGGCGTCCAGTGCAGTTTCACCCATTGCGCCGCCGAGAACTTCGAGTTTCTTGTTCTCTTTGGTGAAGGCCTTCACAGCTTTGGCAGCTGCAACCGGGTCTTCAGAATAGGCCAGAACTGTCATTCCGGTCAGATAGTCGGCGATGCTTGCGCAAGGCTTCCCATCCAGTGCGATTTTGGCGAGCCTGTTTTTGGCAACACGCACGGTCCCGCCTGCGTCCCGAAGGGCCGCGCGCAGATCCTGCATTTCGGTCACTGTCATGCCCTCGTATTTCGATACGACGACAACGCCAGAGCTTTCGAAGATCTGGCCGAGTTCTTCGACCACTTTCTCTTTCTGGGCTCTATCCACAGTTCACTCCAAGTTTAGGGGGCATGAATACCCCCGGCTCATGTTTGCCGGGCATGCCCGGCGTTCAGGTCCATGATAAGAAGCAAAGCCAAAATCACACCGGTCCAAAAGGCGGGTGTCATTTTTAATCTTGTTCCCCATCTCAAGCAGGAATTATTGGTCTTCACCAACCCGCCGTCTCGGACAGACAACACCCCCAAGACACAGGCCCAAGGGGAGTTGCGGCGCAGATAGGGGATTCTGCGCGCTGTGGCAAGGGGCTTGATCCCCCTGCCCTGGTATCAGGCAAACAGTTGGTGGGTGATCTCAAAATTGCCGTCTTCGTCTTCTTCCACACTGTGCTGGCACCCACAGCCGCACCCTGCGGCATGGTCCACGCATTCATAGGTGGGCAAAACATCGGCCAGCGTTGTGCCTGTCCCTTCATAGGGTGGAACTTCGATGGGGTCTTCGGTTTCCCCGCCCGGACGCAAGGCCATGAAGGCCGCCCCGGCCACAGCCCCGCCAACGCCCAAAAATCCCATGATCAAAGCCACCAGCCCCCCCAACAGGGCTGCCACAATGCCGCCCCCGTCGTCCCCATCATCCACGTCGATGTTTTTGTTGGGGTCGCCTTCAGGGGCTTCGGGTTCCTGTTCATTTTCCATAGAAATGGGGCCATTTTCATCCAGGCTGTCGAAATCAGGCGCGCTGTCTTGATCCCCCGGGTCCTTGCCGTACAACGCTTGCGCCCCGTCAATGTCACCGTCCCCCAGGTCATCGGCAGAAATCACTGGGTTCATGATCTGCGACCGATCATTGATGTGCCCCAGCCCGAACGCATGGCCAATTTCATGCAGGGCCACAGCGTAAAAGTTTTGCGCGCCACCTTCCCCATTGGGGGCCCAAGTTTCATCTTCGTCAAACGTGATGTCTGCAGAATTGATGCGGTCAACGCCGGACCTGTTGGAATAGGAGATCGACGCCAGCCCGATGGTTGAACCGGGCAGGCTTTCCACGTCCACTTCAATGTTTGCGTTGCGCGCACCGCTGGCAAAAGTCACCCCGGACACGTTTTCCCACGCGTTGAACGCCTTGTTCAGGGCGATCGTGAAGTCTTCTTCTTCAAAGCGATTTTGATCATATTTGATGCCCGACAGGTTGGCCGAAACGGACACGGCCCCGCTGCCACTGCCCAAGCCGCTGCCGCCCCATTTGAAGTCTGCCAGTTGATAACCCATTTTGCTTGCCCCCAACGTTGTGTGCGGAACAAGTCGTGAGCGACAGACAGTGAAAATTTTGAAAACGCGGCCCACCACAGGCAGACGGGTCGGACCGGCGGCGTTAAGGAATTTACGCAATACTTCAAAGGCGTTGCCGCAAATGGCACCCAATCGTCTTAAATCAATGCCAACAATTTTAGCCAGTTTAGTCGTGCATTTACCCCAAAAACGAAGAAAGCCGCACCCAAGGGCGCGGCTTTCAGAATGCTTGTACGGTCGGCTTATTCGCCGTTGGCGTTGTCCACAGAAACCGTCACACCAGGACCCATAGTGGAACTGATGGCGATTTTCTTCATGTACGCACCTTTGGCACCCGTGGGTTTGGCCTTGGCCACGGCGTCCACAAAGGCCCGCACGTTTTCCACCAGTTTGCCTTCGTCGAAGGACGCTTTGCCGATGCCAGCATGAACCACGCCCGCTTTTTCAGCTTTGAACTGGACCTGCCCACCTTTGGCTGCAGCAACAGCTTCTTTGATGTCCATGGTCACAGTACCGACCTTGGGGTTCGGCATCAGGTTACGCGGGCCCAGGACTTTGCCCAGACGGCCCACCACTGGCATCATGTCAGGTGTGGCAATGCAGCGGTCAAAGTCGATGGTGCCGCCTTGAACGGTTTCCATCAGGTCTTCTGCACCCACAACATCTGCGCCGGCTTCTTTGGCTTCGTCAGCCTTGGCGCCACGGGCGAACACGGCCACGCGGACTGTTTTGCCTGTGCCGTTGGGCAGGGTCACTGTGCCGCGCACCATTTGGTCGGCGTGACGCGGGTCAACCCCCAGCTGCATGGCGATTTCGACAGTTTCGTCGAATTTCGCGCCAGCGTTGCCTTTGACCAGGGCCACGGCTTCTTCCACGGTGACCAGGGATTTGCCCGCGAATGCCTCGCGGGCCGCTTTTGTACGTTTACCAAGTTTCGCCATCTTACTTCACCTCGATGCCCATGGACTTGGCAGAGCCAAGAATGATTTGCATTGCGGCTTCCACGTCGTTCGCCGACAGGTCTTTCATCTTTGCTTCCGCGATTTCGCGCACTTGGGCGACGGTCACGGTGGCAACAGTTTCCCGACCTGGGTTTTCTGCACCGCGGGGACGGTTGCGCTTGCCCACGTTCTTCAGACCAGCGGCCTTCTTCAGGTAGTAGGACGCAGGCGGCGTCTTAATGTCCATCGCGAAGGATTTGTCTTGGTAATAGGTGATCACGGTGGGGCAAGGCGCACCTTGTTCCATTTCCTGCGTCTTGGCGTTGAACGCCTTACAGAATTCCATGATATTGATCCCGCGTTGACCCAAAGCAGGGCCCACTGGGGGGGAAGGGTTGGCTTGACCTGCAGGGATCTGCAGCTTCATTGTGCCAGCAAGTTTTTTCGCCATTTTGGCGTCTCCTTTTTCCAACAGCCGCAGAACGCGTTCTTTGGCCTTTGTCGATGTGGTGCGGGTTGCCCTTCGCGAAGGGCGCGCCTCCCACATGGATGTTGCCGGGGCAACGCGCGGCGGATACCGCCCTTGGGGCACAAACGCAAGGGCGGAAGCATTTTCCCAGTGGGAAAATGGGCCAGACCCTCTGAGAGGGTCTGTTGCGTTTTCTCCGTGAGAAAACGCGCCCCTTACCGGAAACGAAGGTTGCCCCGGGACAGTTGATCCAAGCTGGTGATCCCCATCAGCTTCATATCGCGTTCAATTTCAGTTCGCATATTGCCCAGAACCCGATCTACACCCGCTTGGCCTGCTGCCGCCAAAGCGTAAAGATACAGACGCCCGCCCGAACACGCTTTCGCCCCCACAGACAACGCTTTCAAAACATGGGTCCCGCGCTGGATGCCGCCTTCGCAAACGACGTCAATCTTGTCGCCCACGGCGTCACAGATTTCCGCCAATTGATCGAAGGGCGCGCGGCTGCCATCCAGCTGACGCCCACCGTGGTTGGACACCATGATGCCCGTGCATCCGATGTCCACAGCCCGCTTGGCGTCTTCCACCGACATGATGCCTTTCAAAGCAAACTGTCCGTCCCATTTTTTGCACAGGTCTTCGGCGTCTTTCCAATTCATCGACTGGTCCAACATAGTAGAGAAATATTCCCCGACGCTGACCGCCAAATTGGTGCCTGCTGACACGTGGCCCGACAGGTGCGGCATGTCGAATTTTTCTTTGGTGAAGAAATTCCAAGCCCACATGGGATGGGTGGCAAAGGACCAGACCGACGCCGGGGTCAATTTGGGGGGCGAGGTGAAGCCCGTGCGCAAATCGCGTTCGCGGTTGCCGCCCGTGATTGTGTCCACGGTCAACGCCATCACCTGAAAATTCGCCGCCCGCGCGCGTTCCAACAAAGCGTCATTCAAGCCGCGATCTTTGTGGAAGTAAAATTGGAACATCTTTGGACCGGGCGCCAGTTTTGCAATCTCTTCCACTGTTACGGTCGCCAAGGAAGACACTCCAAACATGGTTCCATGCTTGGTGGCCGCCTGGGCCACAGCCCGCTCCCCTTCGTGATGGAACAAACGTTGCAAGGCGGTGGGGGCGCAGTAGATCGGCATGTCCAGCTTCTGGCCCATGACTTCCACGCCCATGTCCACATTTTCCACGCCGCCCAGAACATTGGGCACCAAGTCCACATCGTCAAAGGCCGTTGTGTTGCGGCGATAGGTGATTTCATCATCCGCCGCACCATCGATGTAGTGAAAGATTGGTCCAGGCAGGCGCTGCTTCGCCAGTTTGCGGAAGTCTTGGAAATTGTGGCAATTGGAAAGGCGCATCCTTTGGGTCCCCTGATTGGTCATATTTTCTTACCAATTAGGCGGAAACACCAAAAGTCCAGCCCGGTCAACAAAAAAGCGCGGCACCATTGCTGGGCCGCGCTTGATCAAACCGGATGAACCCGGGATCACATTTGCTTGGTGACCTGGGTGTATTCCAATTCCACAGGGGTTTCCCGGCCAAAGATCGAAACCGTAACTTTCAGGCGCTGGTTGTCGTCGTCCACTTCTTCCACCATGCCGTCGAAGTCTTCGAACGGGCCGTCGTTGACTTTGACCTTTTCGCCCACTTCGAAGCTGATTTCCAACCGCGGGGCGTCTTCCCCTTCTTGGACACGGTTCAGAATGGAATTCACCTCTGCATCGCGCATGGGCATGGGTTTGCCCTTGGACCCCAAGAACCCTGTGACGCGGTTCACGGACGTGACCAAGTGGTACCCTTCGTCCGACATTTCCATCCGCACCAAAACGTACCCAGGCATAAAGCGCCGCTCTGCGGTGACTTTCTTGCCGCGCCGCACTTCGATCACCTCTTCTGTGGGGACCAGCACTTCTTCAATCTGATCTTCCATGCCCTTTTCAGCCACCGACGTGCGGATCGATTCCGCAACTTTCTTTTCGAAGTTGGAAAGTACGCTGACGGAATACCATCTCTTTGCCATGGGACCGGTCCTTCATGTTCAAACGCCGAAAACGGCGCGCCAGATATAAAACGGGCGCGAGGCTGATTCGCCGCGCGCCGTGATTTATTGCAGATATCCCGCCAAGCAGGACCAATGCAAGGGGGTGTCAGCTTGCCGCATCCAGACCGACGCGCAGGGCAAAGCGGATCAGGTTGTCCACCACACCCGAAAAGAACAATGCCGCCACAATGGCCAAAAACAACACCATCGCCGTGGTGATCAAAACTTCCCGGCGCGTGGGCCAAACCACTTTGGAAATTTCGGCCCGGGTTTGTTGGATAAATTGGACTGGATTGGTGCGTGCCATCATGGACCCCGTGCTGTTATCCCGCAGATACGCATAAGGGACCCTGGTTTCAACCCGTCAGCGTCTTGGTGGTTTTGGCAGGGGCTGAGGGACTCGAACCCACGACCCTCGGTTTTGGAGACCGATGCT
>JAHDDS010000090.1 GCA_020629235.1 Planktomarina sp. | reverse complement strand
GGCAGCGACACGGTGCAAAAGCAGCACGTGGCGGAAGCCATCAGCTTTCGTATGGCACCAAGCTTAATCGCCGCGGCCTAGTTTTCCTTCACATAGGGTTGGCCACCGGCTTTGGGCGGGTCCGCTTTGCCCACCAGGCCCGCCAAAATCACCACCGTCAGGATATAGGGCAGCGCGTCCAGCAGTTGGACCTGCACCTTCACCGTCAGCAGTTTTTCAATCAAATCTGGGCGCAGGGCGAAGGCCTGCAAAAACCCAAACAAAAGGCAGGCGTTCAGCGCAGCCCAGGGACGCCATTTCGCAAAGATCAGCGCGGCCAAGGCGATGAAGCCCCGGCCCGCCGTCATGTCTTTGACAAAGCCCGCTTGCAGGGCCGTGGCCAAATACGCCCCGGCGATGCCACACAAAACGCCGCAGATGATGACCGCCGTATAGCGCAAGCCCACCACGGAAATCCCCGCCGTATCCACCGCAGCAGGGTTTTCCCCCACGGCACGCAGACGCAAACCCAGGCGGGTGCGAAACAAGACCCACCAACTGGCAAAGACAATGGGCACCGCCAGATAAACCCAGATGGTGTGCCCAGACAGAAGTTCGGAATAGAGTTGCATGGCCGGGCCCGCGTCCGCCAGTTCGCGGCTGGGAAGGGCACCGGGCCAGGGGATCGGCTCGAACCGGCCAGCACCAGACAGCTGCGGTGTGCGCCCGCCTTGGCCGAACCAAGACTGGCTGATCACCACCGTCAGGCCTGCCGCCAAAAAGTTGATCGCCACGCCGGAAATGATCTGATTGCCCCGAAATGTGATGGACGCCAAGCCGTGGATCAAAGACATCAGCACCGACGCGCCGATGCCTGCCAACAGCCCAATCCACACCGACCCGGTGATCGCCGCCACGGCCGCCGACAAAAAGGCGGAGGCCAGCATTTTTCCTTCCAGCCCGATATCGAAAATACCCGCACGTTCGGAAAACAGCCCCGCAAGGCAAGCCAACAGCAAAGGTGTGGCCAAACGAAATGCACTGTCCAGAAGTTGCAGAAGATCAAAAAAGGTCATGCCGCTTCCTTATATCCGATCAGCCCAAACACCTGCCCGACCATCATGCGCACCATGTTGTCCAAGGCCCCCACGAACAAGATCACCAGGGCCTGGATCACCAAGATCAGCTCACGCGGGATGGACGTCCAGAAGCCCAGCTCTGCCCCGCCTTGGAACAGAAAGCCAAACAGCAGCGCGGCCAAGAACACCCCGAACGGATGGCTGCGGCCCATCAGTGCCACGGCGATGCCAAGAAACCCTGCCCCTTCGGTGAAGTTCAGGATCAAGCGCTCCGCCTCGCCCTGGGTCGTATTCACCGCCATCATGCCCGCCAGGCCGCCAGATATCAGCATGGTGACGACGATGATCTTGGCAGGTGAAATCCCAGCGTATTGCGCCGCCGATGGGGAATGGCCCAGGGCGCGGATTTGATACCCCAACCGCGTGCGCCAAATCAAAGCCCACAGGGCGACGCAGGCGATGATGGCCAAAAAGAAGCTGACGTTCGCAGGCGATCCCCGGAACATTCCGTCAAACCCCACCAATGCGGCCATGTCCTGGAACGTGGGCAAATGGGTGCCCGCAGGGAAGGACGCCGTGGCCGGATCCATGGACCCCACGGGTTTCAGCGTGTTCACCAAAAGATAGTTCAACAGCGCCGCCGCGATAAAGTTGAACATGATCGTGGTGATCACGATGTGGCTGCCGCGTTTCGCCTGCAAGTACGCCGGGATCGCCGCCCAGATCGCGCCGAACACCATGGCCCCCACCGATGCGCCGATGATCGCCAAGGTCCAATGCGGCCAAGGGATGAACAAACACACAAGCGCCACGCCCAAGCCCCCCAACATGGCCTGACCTTCGCCGCCGATATTGAACAAGGCTGCGTGAAACGCGATGGACACGGCCAAGCCAGTGAAGATGAAGTTGGTGGTGTAATACAGCATAAACCCCCAACCCGCAGACCGGAACAGGGTGCCGTCGATCATCAACTTCATGGCTTCGACTGGGTTTTCGTCGATGGCCAGCACCAACACAGCAGCACACAGCGCCGCCAGCACAACGCTGACAAGGGGGATCAAAATAACGTCGGCCCAGCCGGGGATCGGTTTCATCACGCAGCCTTTCCGTTCATGCCCGCCATCAGCAAGCCCAGTTCGCGTTCATCGGTATCCTGGGGCAAACGTTCGCCCATGATGGACCCGTCAAACATCACCGCGATGCGGTCGGACAGGGACATGATTTCGTCCAATTCCACACTGACCAACAGGATCGCTTTGCCTTGGTCGCGCAGGGCAATGATTTGCTGGTGGATAAATTCGATTGCGCCGATGTCCACGCCGCGCGTGGGTTGACCCACCAGCAACAGGTCTGGGTTGCGCTCAATCTCGCGGGCCAGGACGATTTTCTGCTGGTTCCCGCCGGAAAAGTTCTTGGCATTCAGCGCCGGGTTCGGCGGGCGCACGTCAAAGCGGCCCATCTTGGCTTCCGTGTCTGCCTTGATGGCGGCGTTGTTCATCAGCCAGCGGTTGGCCTGATAGGCCCCGTCGTGGTGGTATCCAAAGGCCACGTTTTCCCAGGCGTGGAAATCCATGATCAGCCCTTCGCGTTGGCGGTCTTCGGGCACATGGGCAATGCCGCGCGCCCGGCGCGATTGGCCGTCGCTGGCCCTGCCTGTCAAATCCAAGGGCTGGCCGTTCATGCGGATGGTGCCCGTGGCGGACTGATATCCCCCCAACACTTCCAACAGTTCGGACTGGCCATTGCCCGCCACGCCTGCGATGCCCAGCACCTCGCCCGCGCGGACGGTCAGGGACACATCCTTGACGCGGTGCACACCAGCGGCGTCGGTGACGTTCAGGCGGTCCACTTCCAAGATCGGGGCACCAGGCTTGGCGGGGGTTTTGTCCACCTGCAGCAGCACTTTGCGCCCCACCATCAGTTCGGCCAATTCTTCTGGGCTGGTGTCGGCGGTTTTCACCGTGGCGGTCATTTCGCCCCGGCGCATGACGCTGACAGTGTCTGTCGCTTCCATAATCTCGCGCAGCTTGTGCGTGATCAGGATGATGGTTTTGCCTTCGTCCTTCAGCCGCTGCAGAATGCGAAACAGCTGGTCGGCTTCTGCCGGGGTCAACACACCGGTGGGTTCGTCCAGGATCAGAATGTCCGCTTGGCGGTACAGCGCTTTCAGGATTTCGACACGCTGCTGCATGCCCACGCCGATGTCTTGGATCACCGCATCGGGGTCGATGGACAGTTCATATTCCGCCGCCAGTTCGGTCAACTGCTTGCGGGCCTTGCGCAACGACGGCCCCAACCGGGGCCCGTCTTCAGCCCCCAACACCACGTTTTCCAGCACGGTGAAGTTTTCCACCAGCTTGAAGTGCTGGAACACCATCCCGATGCCCGCGGCGATGGCGGCTTGGCTGTCAGGAATTTCGGTCTTTTGTCCGGCGATAAATACTTCGCCCGCATCGGCTTTGTAAAAGCCATAGAGAATGGACATCAGGGTGGATTTCCCCGCGCCGTTTTCGCCGATGATCCCGTGGATCGTGCCGGGCATCACGCGGATGGAGATATCTTTGTTGGCCTGCACCGGGCCAAAGGCCTTGGAAATGCCTTTCAATTCGATGGCAGGCGCAGTCATTCCGGGGCTGCCACACCGACAAAGCCAGCCAGGCTTTTGATTTTGCCCGCGCCATCGAGATCAGCGAAATACGTGCCGTGCTGGGTCATTGTGTCGCCGTCTGGCCCTGGCCCACCAAAGGCCACCAAGACGCGCACATAGCCATTCACGTCGTCGGCTTGCACAACGTCGGCGCCCCACCCGGGGGCATTGGCCGAAAACATGCCGACATAGTCTGCAATGGCGGCACCACCCGCCAAACGTCCCCCGCTGCGGGGGTCGGAATACGTGGCATCATCGGCCAAGGATTGGGCCATCAGATCGCCGCGTGTCCCGGCATCGCTTTCGCGCCAAGCAGAAAAGAAGGTTTCAATTGCAGACATCTTTATCCCCCGAAAAGATCGGCCCCCAAAGCGAAAAAGGCCGCCCCCACAAACAGGGACGGCCCAAGGTCAGATCAGAAGCTCAGCGCGGGGCAGGATTCGTCGCTCATGTAGTCATGAACTTTCAGCTCGCCCGATTGGATTTTCATGGACGCGCCGTCCACCATCGCCTTCATGTCTGCGGATACCAGTTCGGCGTTGTTTTCATCCATGGCATAGCCCACACCGCCGTTGGCCAAGCCCATGACGTTGAAGCCGGTTTCCAGGCCGGGGCCGTCTTTGAACGCGTTGTAAACAGCGTTGTCCACGCGTTTCATCATGGACGTCAGAACCTTGCCAGGGTGCAGATAGTTCTGGTTGCTGTCCACGCCGATGGACAAGATGCCTTCGTCAGCGGCCGTTTGCAAAACGCCCACGCCTGTCCCGCCAGCAGCGGCATAAACCACGTCAGCACCTTGGCTGATTTGGGCTTTCGTCAGTTCGGACCCTTTCACTGGGTCGTTCCAAGCCGCAGGGGTTGTGCCGGTCATGTTGGCCACAACGGTTGCGTCTGGGTTGGCAGCTTTCACGCCTTGGGCATATCCACACGCGAAGCGGCGGATCAGCGGGATGTCCATGCCGCCGATGAAGCCCACTGTGTTGGATTTGGACGCCATAGCGGCCATCATGCCCACCAGATAGCTGCCTTCATGTTCGTTGAATACGACCGACCGCACGTTGGGTTCGCCCACCACCATGTCGATGATCACGAAAGATGTGTCGGGGTAATCTTTGGCCACTTCACCCAGGGCGGATGCAAACGCAAAGCCTGCCATCACAATGGGGTTAGAACCTGCTTCGGCGAAACGGCGCAGGGCCTGTTCGCGTTGCGCTTCGTTTTGCAGTTCGATTTCGCGGAACGATCCGCCTGTTTCTTCGGCCCAACGCTGCGCGCCACTGAAGGCGGCTTCGTTGAAGGATTTGTCGAACTTCCCGCCCAGGTCAAAGATGATGGCGGGGTCGGCTGCGGCGGCACCGGCGGTCAAGGCCAGGGCGGCGGCAGACCCGAGGATAGATTTCATAAAGCTCATGCGGTTGTCTCCCAGTTGGCGCGGGGCGCAACGGCCCCGCATTCGAGCAGATCAGGTGATCGCCCACAGATAAGCCTGCCAACAGGGGCAAGGGCAACTGGAATCCGCGCCTGTCGGCCCGATTTATTTACTTTCGCTTAAGCCTTGGGCAGCGACGCAGGGTCATCTGTGGATAAGTTTAGCCGCATCACCAAAGCATCGCGCTGCGTGCCGTCCAATTCGGTGTAATAGGCGCGGCGGTGCCCCACCGTGGCAAAGCCGCACCGCTGATACAGGGCGATGGCCGCAAGATTGTTGTCCGCCACTTCCAAAAAAGCGGTCTGGGCCGGGGTTTGCGCCAAAAGCGCTGCCATCACAGCGGCCCCGATTCCCTGACCCTGATGGGTGGGGTCCACAGCGACGGTCAGCACCTCTGCCTCGCCCACCACGGTGCGGGCCAGGGCAAAACCGTGGGGCCGATGGGCCAAGGTCACGCGGGTGTCTTGGATCAGACCCGCGAATTCATCCACGCCCCAGACGCGCCGATTTGGAAACGCTGCGGCATGGATGCGGGCCATTTCGGCGGGGGTCATGGCACTGTCGTCGGGGCTTGGATTTTGGACGGGGCAGCGTCAGGGCGTTTGACGTACAGCGGCTTCGGCTTTGGCAGATTGGGCAGCCGGAATTTACCAGCCGCGACCTGGGCGATGGTGGCCACCTGATCTGCGGGGGACACATCCGCCGCGTGCACCACAGGATCCGGCAAACCGGCCAGGTCTTCGACAGGTATCACATACGGTTCACCATGGGTCACGTCCAACCGCTGGACATAGACCTGCCCGCGCGGACCCGGCACCGCCACGTTGTACGGAAAGGCGTGATTTAACCCCGCTGCCTCAAACGCGCTGACGCCCACTGCAGGAATGTCCAACCCCATCGCCAGCCCCCGCACGAACGACACCGCGATGCGCAGCCCGGTGAAATTGCCGGGGCCGATGCCCACGCCCAAAGCACCCAAGTCCGCAAACGCCACGCCGTGGTTCGCCAGAAAATCCCGGGCCATTGGGGCCAAGGCTTCCACCTGGCCCTTGGCCATG
>JAHDDS010000089.1 GCA_020629235.1 Planktomarina sp. | reverse complement strand
TTTCGCCGTGAACCGTGCCGTCAGGAGAACTAAGGGAGACGCCTTGCAAGACCTCGATCTCAGTAAACGTAAGCGTTTCTCCAGTGTTATAGATGACGGATCCATCTTCACGATCGTCGTTTGGATCTCCTGCACCAGCAAAGATGACTTGGCTGATATCGCCTGCAACCGCAGACAAGTCCAAAACGTCGTTGTCTGTCATGTCGGCTGAAGAATTTGGATCCACACCACCGAAAATAACCGCGTTACTGGCGCCATTGACGATAACTGTGTCGTCCCCGACTTCGGTCGGTGCTTTCAGGTCAGCCGCAACGGTATCGTCGCCGGAGACGTGGTAAACTTGGTCACCACCTCCATCGTACATGTAGTCTGCACCTGCACCGCCAAACATATATTCTTCTGGTGCGTTGTCGCCAGTAGGACCACTGGAGCCGACACCCAATGTGTCATCCCCTGCATCACCGTATAGCGTAGCGTCGCCCCCAGAGTTCCCGGTCACTCTAACAATATCGTTGCCTGCGCCGCCGTACATGACTTCATCGATACCTGTGCCACGGATGGAATCTGTACCTTCGCCGCCAAAGACTGTGTCGCCGTGACCCGCAAAAACTGTGTCATTCCCTGCTTCGCCAAAGATTACATCATTCCCCGTACCGAACGAGTTGGTGATCGAATCATTGCCAGCGCCCGCAAGGACAGTGTCGTCATCCAAGCCATCATCTGGACCAAGGATGTCGCCGTTGCTGTCCGTGTAAGAGCCGATCCCAATATTGTCGTCGCCAATTGTGCCGTGGACAGTGTCATCACCAGTGGCAACTGTTTTGATGGTTTCGATTTCAGTGAAGACGATGTTGCCAGCGTCACCAGCCAGGATAACGGTTCCGTCTTCTTGATCATCGTTCGGATCGCCAGCGCCGGCATAAACGATTTGATATGATCCAGGGCTCAGGCTGCTCAGGTCCAAGACGTCCACATCCGTGTCACCAACCTGTCCGCCGCCGCCATCGATTACGTCACCGCCGTCTTTGCCTGTGGCAATCGTGATCGTGTCGCTGCCAGCACCACCGTAAATCAGGTCGTCGCCGAAGCCCCCAGTCAACATATCGTCGCCAGAGTCGCCGAAGATGGCGTCGTTCCCGTTGGAACCATTCAGGACGTCGTCACCCTGCAGACCATTAATGACGTCTGGCTGAAGGCTGCCTGTAATCGTGTCGTTTCCGTTCGTTCCGGTATAGGTAGGCATGATCTCGGACTCCGTGTCATGGCAAAAGCTAATTCCCGGGTGAGGTACGATACCAAATGGTGCCAAACTATGGCCGAACTGTGAAAACCGGAATTCCAGCAGAAAATCGCCTATTCCCACACGCTATGCGTGTAAATCGTCGGATTTCAGCCGGTTTTTCTGGAAACAAACTGTTTTTCAGACTTTTTCGCAGGCCCGGCACCACCAGTTCTCGGCAAAAATTAGGCAAGTTCTGGACGCCATAGGCACTTGTTATTTCGATAAACGAAATTCTATAGAGAACTTCGCTAACGTGAAGAATCAGTTAAACTTCGCCGGAGATCGACGGCTCACGCCTCCATTTGGCCGACCCAAACCCTGCGCCAAGCTTGGACCCAGACTTAAATGGCCAAGTATCCGATGGCTGAAAACACCAGGGCAACAGCGGCCCATTGTTTCGCTGTCATACCTTCTTTCAAGAACAAGGCGGCCAAAACAATCGTCACCACGCCGAAGGTTGCCGCCGCGACAGACGCGAATTCCGGGTTGGGCAATTGTCCCGAAGATATCACGCACCCCAACGCCACCGCGTCCAGCGCCCCCATGGCCATCAATATCCAAATGGCCTGACCTTGGGCACGCCAGGGCACCCGCAACAGCACTGCAATGATCAGCACCGTTGCCAAAGCAGCCAAGCGCGTTGGTGCCAGCAATGCCAATTCGCCGCCCTGGGCTGTGGCGGCTTGGCCCACGGCAAAGGTTGCAGCAAAGCCTGCCCCGGCCAAGACCGACCACACAATGGCCGGACCCGGCCCCGCAATGGCCGGATCAGTGTCCCCCGATGCAGCAATGTACCCCACGCCCGCAATCACCATCCCAACGGCGGTCCATTGCAACACAGTCACTTCAGCCCCCGCGACCATGGCCCACCCCACCGACAATATGGGATACGCGCCGATGATCGGGGCCACCAACCGGACCGGCCCAATTGAAAACGCCTTGTAAAGCGCAATCCCCGCCAACCCGAACAGCACACCGGACACCAAAGACAATCGAAGCGCGTTGGGCCCCATGGCATCGCCCCAATGCACGATGCTGACAGGCAACACCAATACGCTGCCAAATGCCAAAACAGCCACGATCGACGCAAAAATGCCGACGCTTTGGCTGACCCTGCGCACACACAGATCGTGAATGCCCCAAGCCAAGGCGGCCACAAGGCCAAGCAGCAACGACATCAATCGTCCTCGGATCGAAAGAAGGGGATCAAAAACACCAAACAAGCCACCAGGAAAAAGATGGATCCAAACATGGACCAAAAGTGTCCCCAACTGGCGATGCAAAACCCGATGGCCGAGATGATGAACAGCACCCAGCCCAGTAAATTGATGTTTCGATTGGTCATGCTGATCCTTTTGGATTGCGGGGTTGATCTTGCCTCGTTATTCTTACGATTAAAGTTTTATTCCGCATATGCAAATTTTCCTGCTTCAGGAGGGGTCATGCTGGACGATATATATCCCAAGGTCATCCCGGGACCACCAAAGCCCAGTGTGATTTCGCAACCGCGGGTGTTTTCCATGCCTGCAGGCACCGAACGATATGTCGTGGAAGGCTGCGGCGCGATTTTGATCCCGGTGGAAACCGGTGACACCCTTACGATTGTAAATGACGAAGGCGGCCAGCCGTGCGAAGTGGTGGCCGTGGGGCCAAGGGGCCAGATGGACCCCGGAATACTGGGGGAAAAACCCAGCGGCACCGCCGAAGGGCTGAAGGCCCTGCTGACGTCATCAACCCAATCTTTGCGCGGCCTGCGCATGGGCCTGGACGCGCGTGGCATCGACATGGGCCAAGCGCAATCCATCGCCTTCTTTGACACCACCACCCCAGCCAAGTCCGAAGCGGCCTTGACCGTCCAACGCGACGGCAGCGTGATCATCGCAGCCCCCCATCCCAATGGGGGCGGTGCCATGGACCTGGAAACCCAAGACACAGCCACCCCCTTGGTGGTGATGGTCAAACGCGCCGTCATCAAACCCCACAAAGGGTTCGAATTGCCCGATCCCTTGGCCGACCCTGTCCATGACATCCGGGTGCATTCGCAAACGGCCGAAGCGTTTTTTGTCAAAGCCGGCGACTATATCCAAATCATCGACAAAGACGGGCGGCAGTGCACGGACTTTGAATGTTTCAGCGCGCGCAAGTTGGACAAAGGGATCGAACACGCCCTGGACGTCACCACCACCCGCACGCTGATGGGCCACGCATACCCGATGCCGGGGCTGCACGCGAAATACTATGACCAAGAAATGCTGCCGTTGGTGGAGGTGGTCCAAGACACCTGCGGGCGCCACGATGCCTTCGCCCTGGCCTGTTCCGCCAAGTACTATGACGACATCGGATATCCCGGCCACGTCAACTGTTCCGACAACTTCAACAAAGCACTGTCTGGCTTTGGCATCGGCGGGCGCCCTGGCTGGATGGCCATCAACTTCTTTTTCAACACAGCCATCGACGAACACGGGGTGATGTATGGCGATGAACCGTGGTCCCGCCCTGGGGATTACGTCCTGCTGCGCGCGCTGACGGATATTGTTTGCGTCAGTTCAGCGTGCCCGGATGACACCACAGCCGCCAACGGCTGGAACCCCACCGACATTCACGTTCGCACCTACAGCGGTGAAGAAAAATTCCAACGCGCCATCGCGTTTCGCGCCACGCCAGAATCGGAACCCAAGATGACCAAACAAACCGGTTTTCACGACAATTTCGCCAAGCACACCCGCAACTTCATCGAATACAACGGGTATTGGCTGGGCAACTGCATGGCCGAACACGGACCCATCAAAGAATACCACGCGGCACGGGAAAAATCGGTGATCATGGACCTGTCGCCCCTGCGCAAATTCGAGGTCACAGGCCCCGACGCAGAAGCGCTGTGCCAATACATCTTCACCCGCAACATGAAGACCCTGCCCATCGGCGGGGTTGTGTACACCGCCATGTGTTACGAACACGGCGGCATGATCGACGACGGCACGGTGTTCCGCCTGGGCAAAGACAATTTCCGCTGGATCGGCGGCAATGATTACGGCGGGGAATGGATGCGCGAACAGGCCGATAAGCTGGGCCTGAAAGTGCTGGTGCGGTCGTCCACAGATCAATTGCACAACGTGGCGGTCCAAGGCCCAGAAAGCCGCGATCTGCTGAAGAAGATCGTTTGGACCGCGCCCCACAATCCTGAATTTGACCAACTGGCGTGGTTCCGTTTCACGCCAGCGCGCCTGAATAACGAAAGCGGCACGCCGTTTGTCGTTTCGCGCACGGGGTACACCGGCGAATTGGGGTACGAAGTCATGTGCCACCCCAAAGACTGCGCCGAGATTTTTGACGCGATCTGGGACGCGGGCCAAGATCACGGACTGACCCCCATGGGGCTGGAAGCGCTGGATATGTTGCGGATTGAAGCGGGCTTGATATTCGCGGGCTATGATTTCAGCGATCAGACCGATCCGTTTGAAGCGGGCATTGGGTTCACCTGTCCGTTGAAATCCAAGACCGATGATTTCATTGGGCGCGATGCCTTGATCCGCCGCAAGGAAAACCCCATGCGAAAGTTGGTGGGGCTGGACATCGACAGCAATGTGGACGTCGCGCACGGCGATTGCATCCATATTGGGCGCGCTCAGATTGGTGAAGTGTGTTCGTCCATGCGGTCCCCGATCCTGGGCAAAAACATCGCCATGGCGCGCATTGATGTGGCCCACGCGGACCCCGGCACCCAGGTGGAAATCGGCCAATTGGACGGGCATCAGAAACGACTGCCGGCCACCATCCGATCTGATCTGGCCGCCTATGACCCCACCAAGTCTAAACCGCGGTCCTGACGCCCGCTGATCGGGGCTGAGGATTGGGCCAAGCAAGGCCAGCCGGCAACGCGTGGCCCCTTGCCTTGGGGCAGCGCGGCTTTACCTGTCGGGCATGCCCAAACTGCCCGCCCTGCCCCCGGAACACGTCAGTGCCATCATTGAAATGGCCCTGTCCGATCACGCGTCTTTCACCGACATCACCACCGACTTTGGCCTGTCCCCAGATCAAGTGAAGGCCCTGATGCGCCGTGAATTGAAACCGGGCAGCTACAACGCTTGGCGCAAAAGGGTGCGGGCCTTCGGCGATCGACGCGAAACCTACAAATAGCGTCAGGGGCGCGCAGCGCACCGCGCGTCCCCAACGTTCGGCCGCCGCGTTTCAGTTCTGCAGATAAACTTCCAAGCTGTCGTCCAACGCGTCTTTCCACGGCGTGTGGTGCTTGGGGGCCATGGTGCCGGTCATGACCGATTTGTACCCGTTGTCACGGAACGTCATGATGCCCTGTTTCTTGTGGCCCTTCCATTCCTTGAAGGCTTTGCAGGCCCCTTCCACGTCGAAGCTGGGGTAGTCCGTTTCTGCAATCAGTTCCTTGATATAGTCGCCCTGATACCAGATGGCGTCATAGTCATCTTGGCCTGCATCTTCGCGGGCTTCACGGTCGGCGATATCGGCGTCCATGGCGGCGCGATCGGGCAAAGCGATCTTGCCCATAATCGCGTCACGCACCCACCAGGCCTGGGCGTCGAACATGTTGAACGTGAACCACTGGTCCTGCATGCCGATGTAAAACAGATCAGGGTTCGGGGCGAATGCCACGCCTTTGTACAGCATCGCCGTGGCCAAGCGGTTGGCGGTGCGCAGGGTCAGATCATCTTCCATAAACGGGAAGCTGTGTTGGTACCCTGTGCACAGGATCACAGCGTCCACCTCGCGGCTGGTGCCGTCTTTGAAATGCGCGGTCTTGCCGTCCATTTTGGTCAGCAAGGGCACTTCGGCCCAGTTGTCGGGCCAGTCGTACCCCATGGCCGCTGTTCGGTGGCTGACGGTGATGGATTTTGCCCCGTATTTCCAGCACTGGGACCCGATATCTTCCGCAGAATAGGACGTGCCGA
>JAHDDS010000021.1:28827-35043 GCA_020629235.1 Planktomarina sp. | reverse complement strand
CTTCATCGCCCGCGTCCGAGATCAGTTTGATGTATTTGTCGCGCAGATCGTCCATGACGGCCCCCATTCAGTGCTTAGCCTGCCGTGTACCACAGCCGGGGGGCGGTGCAAGAACCAGGCCTATTGTTGTAGTCGTTCCAAAACCCGCGCGCCCATGGCAGCGGATCCTTTGGGGGACGGATGGGTACGATCGAAAGCGTAAAACGATGTGTCGCCCGGGGGGAAGATATCGCGCATGTCGATGAACCGAATCCCACGCTGGCCCAGGGCAAAGGCGGCCACGCGACCTTCGTATTGATCCAACACGCCAGCGCAGTGGCGCAAAGGCGCATTCATTTCGCGCGCGCGGTGGTATCCCACAAAGCTGACATCGGCACCGGTGTCGCGCAACGACCGCAACAGATCGGGCACAATGCCGGTCGTTCCGTCCGCAGAAATCATTTTGTCCATCGTGGGGCCGCATTCTGCTGAACAGTTGCAGCGGAAAATCAAATCGTTGGCCCCGCCGGTCACGACGATGTGGGTCCATTCCCCGGGCAGCACTTGGGCGGGGATGGCGCCGATCATCCGTGCGCCGTTGCGGGCCTCGTTCTGGACCCTGTGGCCCAGACCACGGGCCACTACATCTGGGATGGACCGCCCAGAAATCGCATTCCAGGCAAACATGGAATCCCCAATGGCCAGGCTGCGCTTGGCGTTGGTGGTGGGGGCTTCCAACTGACAGGCTGCCAACACCAAAAAGGCCAAAACTGAAAATATGCGTATCATACTGTCTTATCCACGAAAAAACCCCGCCAGCCAATGCTGACGGGGCTTTGTTAATTCTTTGTGAACAGGACTGGGGTCAGCCCAATGCGGCTTTCGCTTTGTCCACGATGCCGTTGAACGCATCGGGTTCGTGCACGGCCAAGTCAGCCAACACTTTGCGGTCCACTTCGATACCCGCCAAGGACAAGCCATTGATGAACTTGCTGTAGGTCAGGTTTTCATCATGGGCGCGCACAGCGGCGTTGATGCGCTGGATCCACAGGCTGCGGAAGTTGCGCTTGCGGGCGTGGCGGTCACGGGTGGCGTATTGGTTCGCCTTATCGACGGCCTGTGTGGCGGTCTTAAAGACGTTCTTACGGCGACCGTAATAACCTTTGGCGGCCTTGATGACCTTCTTGTGACGGGCGTGGGTTGTGGTTCCACCTTTAACGCGAGACATATTCTACCCTCCCTCTTAGCGGTCGTATGGCATGTAGCTCTTGACGATTTTCGCGTCAGGAGCGGACAGGGTTGTCGTGCCGCGGGCGTCACGAATGAATTTGCGGGTGCGCTTGATCATGCCGTGGCGCTTACCGGCTTGTGCGGCGACAACTTTGCCTTTCGCCGTCACTTTGAAGCGCTTCTTGGCGCTCGACTTCGTCTTCATCTTGGGCATTTGGCTCTCCTAATCTTGTCAGAGTTGCCACGCGACTCGGCATGCCACTTGGCCGGACACGTGCGGATGGGGGCTGATAGGGGGATTTGCGCCACGGGGCAAGGGGTTTTTGCCCCCGTGGGACGACGGGCCCTAGCGGGTCAGCATCGCCAGAACTTCCACAAACGCCAGGGGCAATCGGGCCAACGACGTTTCGGGTTGCAACATATAGGCATAAACCGCGCAGCCCACGCCCCCGCAAATCATCAAAAACGAGAAGAAAACGGACCGCCGTTCGATGGACGCCGCCAGCAGCCCGATCAACCCAAAGCCGCACAACAAAGTTCCAGCAACGGTATAAATCGCGGCGCTTTGTTCCATCAGCTGTCGGGCTCCGACTTGAATATCAAACGTTCTTCACAGGGTGCCACGCGCAGAATGTTCGTGGTGCCCGCTTGGTTGAACGGCACCCCCGCAGTGACGGCGATTTGGTCTGTCGTCTTGGCAAACCCCTGCCCCACTGCAGCGCGCACCGCTGCCACTACGGCCATCTTAAACCGGGTCACGGGTCCTGTCATCACACATTGCGTTCCCCAAGACAGACACAACCGGCGGGCTGTGTCGCGTTCTGCCGTCAGCGCGATGATCGGCACCCGGGGACGTTCGCGGGCGGTCAGAACAGCGGTGGTGCCCGACGCGGTGAAGCATGCAATGGCTTTGATTTCCGTGGTTTCCGCGATTTCGCGGGCCGCTGCCACGATGGCGTCCGCCACGGTGGCGCGATCAGCCGTGCGGCTGGCTTCGATAATGCGGCGGTATGTGGGGTCGCGTTCCACCTCTTCGGCCACGTTGTTCATGGTGGTGACAGCTTCGATCGGGTAACTGCCCGCCGCTGATTCCGCGGACAACATGATGGCGTCTGTCCCTTCATAGATGGCACCGGACACGTCAGACACTTCAGCCCGGGTGGGCATGGGGCTTTCGATCATGCTTTCCAACATCTGGGTGGCCACGATCACCGGCTTGGCCGCCGCCCGGCATTTGCGCACCAGCTGCTTCTGGATGGGCGGCACGGCGTGCACGGGCAATTCCACACCCAAATCGCCCCGGGCCACCATGATGCCGTCGCTGACTTTCAAAATCTCATCGAAGTTTTCCACGGCGGTGGGTTTTTCGATCTTGGACAGGACGGCCGCCCGGCCATTGGCCAAGGCACGCGCTTCGTACACGTCTTCCACGCGCTGCACGAACGACAGGGCCAACCAATCGACCCCCAACCCGCATACAAATTCCAGATCTTTGCGGTCCTTGTCGGACAGTGCCTTCAAAGGCAGCACCACGTCGGGCACGTTCACACCCTTGCGGTTGGAAATCGTCCCACCCGCCACAACGGTACAATCGGCAAAGTCGCGCCCGCAGGTGTCCACCTTCATGCGGATTTTGCCGTCATTCACCAGCAAGGTGGCGCCAGTTTCCAAAGCTTCAAAAATTTCGCGGTGGGGCAGCTTTACACGGGTGGCGTCGCCTTCTGCGTCATCCAAATCGAAGCGGAAACTGTCGCCGATGGCCAATTCCTCTTCCCCGTTTTTGAACGTGCCGACCCGCAGTTTGGGGCCCTGCAAATCCGCAAGAATGGCGATGGGGTGGCCGGTGTCTTCTTCGATCTTGCGAATGATGCTGTGGCGCGCGGCGATTTCCGCGTGGTCGCCGTGGGACATGTTCAGGCGAAATACATCTGCGCCCGCTTCAAACAATGCGCGGATCATCTCATAGTCATCAGAGGCCGGGCCCAAGGTTGCGACGATTTTGACGTTGCGGTTGCGGTTCATGGAAACGGAATCCTCAGGCTGTTGTCAGTTTGCGGTGTGTTATCGCTATCGGAAGCGTGAGGCCCTTGTGACGCAATTCCTTTCGCGGGGCAACTGCGCTATGGGCAAGGTCATGACGGATCACCTTCCCTTCACCTTGCACGGGGCAGACCGCCCGGGGCCTTGGGTCATCACTGTGGATCACGCCACCAACCGTGTGCCGGATTGGGTTCAGGGCGGCGATTTGGGCTTGCCGCACGCCGACATGGCCCGCCACATTGCGTTTGACATCGGGGCTTTGGGGACAGCGCTGCACTTGGGCGTGCTGTTGGACAGCCCTGTCATCGCATCCGATTTTTCGCGGCTTGTGATTGATCCCAACCGCGGCGAAGACGATCCCACCTTGGTGATGAAGCTGTACGATGGCACGATCATCCCCGCCAACCATCCACTGGATGCCAGCGCACGGGCCCGCCGGGTGACGGAACTGTACGCCCCCTATCATGCGGCAGTGGCAGATGTGCTGGCGGGCCGCACCGATCCGGCGGTGTTGGCGGTCCATTCTTTCACCCCGCAATTGCAAGGCCGCGCGCCCCGACCGTGGGAGGTGGGCATCCTGTTCGCCCAAGACCGCCGATTGTCCGACCCGTTGATCGCAGCCTTACAGGCGCAAGGGGATTTGACCGTCGGGGTCAACGAACCCTATGACGGGCACCTGCCGGGCGACAGCGTGGATCGCCATGCCTTGATCCCTGGCCGCCTGAACGCCTTGGTGGAAGTGCGCAACGACCTGATCGCCACACCCGAAGGCCAGGCCCACTGGGCCACCCGACTGGCCCCCGTTTTGACCCAAGCCCTGGCCCAAGCAAAGGACGCCCCATGCCCCACATCGTGATCGAACATTCCGCCAAAACGGCTGATGCCATGGCCACCACCTGCAAGGCCGTGTTTGACGCCGCCTGCGGGTGCGAAACCTTCCCGGTGCCCGGCAATGTCAAAGTACGTTCGCGCCTGTGCGACAACCACACGGGCGGGACCGGCGACGACTTTGTGCATGTGACCGTGCGCATGTTGCCGGGCCGCACCGACCCCTTGAAACAAGAAGTCAGCGGCGCAATCTTGGCAGTGCTGGAACATCAGTTCCCCACCACCGCCAGCCTGACGGTAGAGATCGTGGAATTGCACGCCGCCAGTTACGCCAAACGGTATTTGTGAAAGGACCGCCCCATGGACGATCAAACCCAATTGGAACTGGAAGCCGCCGCCTTTCGCCGGTTGCAACGCCACTTGATGGAAGACCGCACCGATGTGCAAAACATCGACATGATGAACCTGACCGGGTTTTGCCGCAACTGCCTGTCGCGATGGTATCAAGAAGCTGCCAATGACCGCGGCATCGACATGTCCAAGGACGAAGGCCGCGCAGCATTTTACGGAATGCCGTTTTCCGAATGGAAGGCCAAATACCAAACTGACGCCACGGCGCAGGCCCAAGCCAAATTCAAAGACACCCATGGGTGATTTGACCCTGCACCACGTCAACCTGGTAACGGAAGACGTGGAAAAGATGCGTGCGTTTTACGGCGATATTCTGGGGTTAGCAGCAGAACAGACGGGCCTGCCCACGTTGGAAAAAACCAAAGGGTACGCGGGCGACGTGGCCTTTCTGACCGACGGGCGCGTCCAGTTGCATCTGGCGCAAAAAGACATCCATGCGGGTTTCAAAACCGGCCAAACAGTCAACCCGGTGTCGCGTGGGCATGTGGCGTACCGCACGGATGATTTGGAAAGTGTGAAAGCCCAGCTGGACGCCGCAGGGGTGCCTTTTTCAGATTGGGGCCATGCTGCCGTGGCGGGATGGCACCAAATCTTTTTCTATGATCCGGACGGCAACGTGGTGGAAGTCCACCAGGTCGCCCCCTAGGACGTCACCAATGTCACATCGCTGGCGGTCACGCTGGTGGTGTTCAAGACCGTGGCGATCCGCACCCCGTCCAGCGCGATGATCGTATGGCCGTTGGGCACCGTGAAGGTGGTGATGTCTGCATTGGTCAGCGTCGCAGCATCTGGGTGGTCGCGGGCGTCAATCACAAGCGTGTCTTCGCCTTGGGCAAAGCCGTTGATTTTCACATCCGTCAGGCTGCTGTCTTCTACATCCACCACAAACACGTCTTCCGCGTTGTCGGTCAAATTGCCCAAAATGAACTGCGCAGACAGCGTATCGTTATAGTCGCCGATCAGCGTGTCGGCCCCGCGCCCGCCCGCGATGGTATCATCATTGAAGTCGTAATAATCCGAATCGCGACCGTCGATCAGGTCGTCCCCGTCAGCGCCGATCAAAATCGACCGGCCGTCGTTGTCCACCAGAAGATCGTCCCCGTCGCCGCCGTTCAATTCGTCAAACCCGGACCCACCGTACAGGCTGTCATCGCCCAGGCCGCCAGCGACCTGATCTTGCCCACCCTGACCAAAGACGCGGTCATCGCCAAAACCACCGAAGACGCTGTCCGCGCCATCGCCGCCATAGACGCGATCATTGTCGTCACCGCCGCTGACTTGGTCGTCGCCAAAGCCACCAAACAGATTGTCCGCGCCGATGCCGCCCATCATCATGTCAGCGCCGCCGTCCCCCACCATAAGGTCTGTCCCAGTGCTTCCGAACAGCGTGTCGTTGCCGTCACCACCCGACATCAAGTCGTTACCCACGCCACCGTCCAAATCGTCTGTACCTTGACCGCCATACAGCGTGTCGTTGCCCACCCAACCCCGCAGCACGTCGTTGCCTGTATCGCCAAAGAGGGAGTCATTGTCGGCACCGCCGCCAAGCGTGTCATCGCCTGCAGCACCGCGCAAAACGTCATCGCCCGCGCCGCCGTTGGCTTCGTCCGCGCCTTGGCCGCCAAAGATGGCGTCTTCGCCCTGGGCACCAAACAACATGTCGGCCCCGGTCAACCCGAACAACCGGTCCGCGCCATCCGCACCGTCCAACGTATCGTCGCCAGATCC
>JAHDDS010000021.1:0-28727 GCA_020629235.1 Planktomarina sp. | reverse complement strand
CCGCCGGAGAGGGTGTCGTTGCCTTGCGCCCCCAACAGCGCATCATCGCCCGCAGCGCCAAACGCGGCGTCGTCGCCCGCGCCCATATCAAGGGTATCGTCGCCGACGCCACCATCGGCGCTGTCACCGCCAGCCGTACCCAAAAAGGTAATGTTTCCGTCACCGTCGGCAGAGGATGTTCCGACGTCTGCCGTGTCGCCGGACATATCGTCGGTGCCGTCGTCTGCCATGGCATCTTCAGTGGATGAACCGCCGCCGCCCGACCCATCAATCAAGAAAGCCAAGCCCAAAAGCAGAAGCAGCAGTTCCATATCGTCACCCACAAAATTGTTCTGACTTTCAGATGTGGCGCGTCGCAGAAAGATCGTCAACGCAGGTGCCGGGCGTTACCCATTTTGGGCAAGAATTGGCCACAATTGGGCCGCAATACACCGAAACACGGGAAACTGTTTCATCCCGTGCAACCATAAAGAAAAGGCCGCGCAGGGTATCCCGCGCGGCCTTTGTCTGGTTCGAATCGGTTGGCAGGTCTTAGTACATGCCGCCCTTTTCAACTTTCTTGGCGAAGTCGGTGGTGCCGCCAGCAGCCAGGATTTTCGCCTGTGCCACCCATTCGTCGCGCGACACACGGCCTTTGAACCCTTCCAGGTTGGCATCGACCCAGGCAACTTCGTCTGCGGACCAGGACGCCACCTGATCGAAGTGATAAAAGCCCAGCTTGTTGCACAGCTTTTCCATCTTCGGCCCGATGCCCTTGATCATTTTCAGATCGTCTGGCTTGCCATCGCGGGCGGCGTCCAACTGCATGGGCTTGGTGCCCTCGTTTTCGCCTTCGATGATGCCGTCGCCGTCATAGTCAACGCCGTCTGCATCCCCTTGGGACGCGGCCACTGCGGCCACCGGTGCTGCCACGGCTGCGGCGGGCACCAAGTCTGCCTTAGACGCTTCGCAGTCTGCCAAAGCGGCCTGCAAACGCGCGATTTCGGCGTCTTGGTCTGCGCGGCCGCGGCGGCAGGCATCCAAATCAGATTGCAAATTTGTGTCGCCTGACCCGGCCATATTCACCGACCGACGACCCCAGATGATCCAACCTGCCAACAATCCAATCAGAGCGGCAAGCGCCAAAAGGACCCAGATTTCACCCAGCAAAAAACCCCAATTACGGAACATATGTCCAACTCCCTTTCAGCTTAACTGCCGTTACGTTGCGTTCTGGCCCGAATTACTCGGACCAGTTGATTTCAGTTCTGCGGTTCGCAGCGCGGCCTTCCGACGTGTCGTTGTCGGCAATCGGCTGGCCTTCCCCATATCCAGTGGCCACCATGCGGTCCGCAGGCAGACCGTCGGCCAGCAGCGCAGCCCGCACAGCGTTGGCACGTGCTTCGCTGAGCGCTTGGTTGCTGCCTTCAGACCCAACACTGTCTGTGTGCCCGGCGACTTCCAAAGTCAGCCCGGTGCTGCGCAGGCAGAAGTCGATGATCGCTGACAAACGGGCCACGGTTTGGGCCGAAGATGGGTCCAAGTCCGCTTTGCCGGTGACAAAGTTCACCTGGTTGTCTGCCAAGATGCTGGCCGTTTGTGCCCGACAATTGGCCGCCGTGGGGGTGAACCCAAAGACAGGGCGCCATACACCGTTTTGATATTCCTCTTCAAAACCGGTGAGGTCGTTCGTGCGACGGTCGCCATTGGCAGGCTGACGCACAGGTGGCGCTTTCATCGTGGCCTGTGGGAAGCGATCAGACACTTGGCCCATCAGGTTTTCGAAGTCAGACCCTTCGCTGAAGCCCATATCGATCACAGGATCAATGTCCCCACCCGTAAAGGTCAGGTAATCCACGTGGGGCATAACGAAGGCCAAGCCGTCCAATTGGTCCAACACAGCTTGATCCGTGGTCACCAGGCCTTCTTTGGCGTCGCTGTTGACTTGGGGCAGACCCAAGGCAGCGGCCACTGCGGGCGCCTTCACACCTTCCGGCAACTTACCGGTCAGCGTGGCCACTTGGCCTTTGCGATACGCGACCGACATACGCGGCGGCGTCCCATCGTCCAGCGCCGTGATTTGCACCACGTCGCCAAAGCCGGTCAGCGCGTCTTCCGCTGCAGCCTTTTCAACTGGGGTCCGGGCTGCACCGCGCACGGTCATCAGGCCATTTTCGATGGACAGCGTACCGTTTTCCAGTCCGGCCAATGTGGCCAACCCAGTGCGGGCCTTTGCATCGAAGCTTGCATCTTCCAAGACAGACCCGTTCACCGCGCTGACATCCGCAGATGGCAGGCCTTTGCCCACATCTGCAGCAGCCAAGCTGGACGGCACCTTGCCAGACGCCGTGGCCGAAGACCCATCAAAGTCCACCCGCAGCGCCAGCGGACGCCCGTCATCCAGAACGGTGACGTCCGTCACCACACCGTCTTGGCCAGCCAAGGGGGCCAGCGCTTTGGTGCGCGAGGCAGGGTTCAAAGATGTGCCCGTCAGCATCGTTTTGCCGGGGGTTACATCCAGGGTCCCTGTCAACAGACCGTCCAACGCAGCCACACCAGCGGCAGCACGGGCGGTGAAGGCGGGATCGTTCAATTCACCCTGCACCAGGCCTGCAGTATCCACATCCCCCATCAGACCATCGGTCACAGCGCTTTGCGCCATGTCGAAGGGCAGCTTGCCTTTGGCAGCCGTCGTGTCCGCTTTCACCACGTTCAGGTTCGGGGCCACGCCGTCGTCAAAGATGTTCAGGTCCGTGGTGGCTGTGAAGCCTGCTGGCAACGTTGCCACCGATGCTTCGGCCGCTGCGACCGCAGCCCGTGTGCCCACACCCTTCAGCATCATGTTCTGATGGTTGATCGTCAGCTCACCGTTGTTCAGACCCTTCAGGGCGGTCAAACCGGTGGTGGCAAAGCCTGTCCAGTTGTTGCGGTCATCCACTTCGGCCACGCGGGCCAGGTTGGACGTGCTTTCCGCCCCCAGGACATTCGCTGCCAAATCGGCATCGGTGCCAAACGGCAGCTTGCCGGTGCTGAGGACATTTTCCCCATCAAACGTCGCCGCCAAAGAGAATGGCTTGCCGTCGTCATAGATATCACCGCTGAACCCTGGCACGGCAGCCGCCGCCGCCAGACCTGCACGGGACCCAACACCGCGCAGAACGGTCTTGCCGTCGGACACAGACAGTGTCCCGCTGCGCAGGGCGTTCAGGCCGTTCAAACCCGCCTTGGCTTGATCGGTGAAGTCCGCGTCGTCCAATTGCGACACGTCCACATTCACGGTTGCCGAAGGCCCGGCCAAGTCGGCCATCATGTCAGACGACAGGCTGGATGGCACTTTACCAGACAGCGTGGTCACACCATTCGTGCGGGTGCCGAACAAGGCGAAGGGCGACCCATCGTCAATAACGCTCAGGTCCACTTCGGGTGTTGCAGGGGCCAAGGCCATCTGCCCTTCTGCGGCCGCAGCCACATCAGGGGTCAACGCTGTGCCGGTCAACCGGTACAGGTCTGGGCCCACGTCCAAGGTGCCGCGTTGCAGCTTGGCCAGTGCCCCCAAACCATTGGTGACTTTCGCCCCAAAGACTGAGTCGGCCAATTCGCCCGATGTCATGGCACTGGTGTCGATGTCCGCGCCGAAGGCTGCGTCCACTTCTGCATCGCCAAAGCCGAAGGGCAGTTTGCCCGTGGCCACAGGGGTGCCGTTCATGGTGTTGACCGAAATCGACGCGGGAACACCGTCGTCGAAGATGGTCAAATCGCGGGTTACGTTGATGCTGTCTGGCACTGTGTCCAGCAGCGTATCCGCTTCAGCGATTTGGGCACGGGTGCCCACGCCGGTCAACGTCACTGCGTTTTCTTGAACCGACAGATCACCGGTTTGCAGCTTACCCAGGGCCGACAGACCCAAGCCAGACACAGCAGCCCAGTTCATGGCATCGTTGTCGATCTCTGACACGTCCACATCTGTGGTGGCGTCAAAGCCTGCGACACCGGCCAAATCCGTTTCCGCCATGGAAAACGGCACCTTGCCGCCGATGGTATTGCCATCCGCGCCGCGCGATGCGGTCAGACCAAAGGCTTCGCCGTCGTCGAACACCGTCAGATCGGTTGTGACGCCGTATCCTTCTGGGGCGTTGGCCACGGTCGCTTCCGCAGCGGCAACACCTGCGCGGGTGCCCACGCCAGTCAGGGTCATGTCATTGCCGGAAATGGACAGCTGCCCAGATTTCAGCATGGCCAAACCGCCCAAACCCGATTTCGCAAAGCCAGGCCATTGGCCATCTTCGCTTTCAATTTCTGCGATGTTCACCAGGTTCGATGGCACGCTTGCGCCAGTGACCGACGCCACATCGCCCGCTTCCATACCGAAGGGGAACTTACCTGCGGCCACAACGTCTTGGCCATCGAATGTGGCTTCCAAGCTGAACGGGCGGCCATCGTCGGCCAATGCAATGTCCGTGGTGACGCCATAGTCGCCCCCGATGCCGGCCATCATGGCTTCAGCTTCGGCTTTGGCCGCGCGCGTTGCGGTGCCTGTCAGGCTGATGTCCGTGTCGGCCACGGCCAATGTGCCGGTGTCCAGCAGGGTCAAAGCGCCCAGGCCGGTTTCAACGGATTCGGTCCAATCCACCAAGGGGGCAGAGATTTGCGCACCCACGATCTCACCGGCCACGCTTTCCACGCCCAGTTTTTCTGCGACGTTGGCCGCCGACATACCCGTTGGCAGCTTACCCGTGCCGGAATACCCACCGTCATCCTTGCGAACAGTCAGGCGCATGGGTGTGCCGTCGTCTTCCACCGTGATGTCAGTCGTCAGGTTATATCCATCGGGCAATGTTCCGATGGCATCCAATGCGGCTTGGCGTGCTGCAGGAACACCGGCCACGCCGGTAACAGTCACGGTGCGGTCTTCCACGGTCGCTTCACCGACCTTCAGCGGCGTCAAACCGGCCAAGGCCTGATCCACAACGCCGGGCCATGCAGCGTCGGGCATGCCGCCTGCCACATCAAAGCCGCCTGCGTCTGTGCCAAATGCCGTGCCCCATGCAACAGCCTGGGCCTGGGTCGGCGCGTTCCCGCCATAGGTTTGGGCGTCAGACGATTTCACGGACGTGAACCGGAACGGGGACGCTTGCGGCAGCACGTCGAAATCTTCGCGCACCACACGACGGCCCTTCACGTCATCCAGCCGTGCGACAATGGCATCGACTTCCGCTTCGGAATCCGCAGTCCCGGACACGACGATGTCGCGCCCCGATACGCTCAGCTCTACTGGGTGCTTGGTGTCCCCCAGCGTTTCCCCGGCGCGTTCCGTGATTTCAGCCTGCATGTCTTCCGCTTGGTGGGTTGTGCCCCACCAGCCCAGAATGCCGACCCCAACAACTAGTACAATAATGCCCAAAATGACGTGCACGACGCTTCCCCCATTGGTTGTTGTGGGCAAACAAGTCGATTCCGGAAAAAACAACAAGGGGGAACAGACTTTCCCCTGTCCCCCCCAATATATGGTGTGGCAGTTTTGCCCCGACCCTAAATCACGTTATTTTCTAGATGGCCGTCTTAAGGCTTTCGTCCAGATAGATTTCGCGCAGGCGTGCTGCAACCGCACCGGGCACGCCTCGTCCCACTGCAACACCGTCGATTTCCACCACGGGCATCACGAAAGTGGACGCCGACGTAATGAAGGCTTCATCGGCGTTTTGGGCTTCTTGCAGGGTAAAGGCGCGCTCTTCCACATTCATTTGCGCTTCTTTGGCGAACCGCAGCACAGCTGCGCGGGTGATGCCGTGCAAAATGTCGTTGGACAGCTGCCGGGTGATGATCGTGTTGCCTTTGACGATATAGGCGTTGTTGGACGTTCCTTCAGTCACGTGCCCGTCTTCGATCATCCAGGCATCATCCGCCCCCGCGGCCTTGGCAGCCATTTTGCCCATGGACGGATACAGCAACTGCACCGTCTTAATGTCGCGCCGACCCCATCGCTGATCTTCGATAGAGATGACTTTCATCCCTTCCTTCGCCTTGGCGCTGTCGGCCAAACCGGGCTTGGCCTGGGTGAACAAGACGATCGTGGGGGCCACATCATCGGCGGGATAGGCAAAGTCGCGGTCCGCCGCACCCCGGGTGATCTGCAAATACACCAAGCCTTCGTCGATGTTATTCACGCGCACCAATTCGCGGTGCACCTCTAACAAATCGTCTTTAGAAATGGGGTTCTTCATTTCCAACTCGTCCAAGGACCGCTGCAACCGGATGGCGTGGCCGTCGAAATCCAGCAACTTGCCCCCCAGCACCGACGTGACCTCATACACCCCATCGGCGAACAGAAAGCCCCGATCGAAAATGGATACCGTCGCCTCGGTCTCTGGCAGGTACTGCCCGTTCACATAAACTGTCCGCGTCATGTCATTATCCCCATAGTTCTGTTTTGGGCGGATGAACGCCCTGGTCATCGAATTGCAATGGAACGGGCCGATCTTCCGCCAACAACAGCGGGCCGTCCAGGTCAGTGAATGCCGCACCTTGGGCCAAGATCGTGGCCGGGGCCATGGCCAGCGAACTGCCCACCATGCACCCCACCATCACGCCGTACCCTTGGGCCAAGCCGTCTTCTTTCAACGCCATGGCTTCGGTCAATCCGCCAGTCTTGTCCAGCTTGATGTTGATCACATCGTACTTGCCCTTCAACTTGGGCAAACTGGCGCGGTCGTGGCACGCTTCGTCTGCGCAAACCGGCAACGGGCGGTCGATTTCAGCCAGCATATCATCTTCGCCCGCAGGCAGGGGCTGTTCCACCAAAAGCACGCCCAACCGCACCAGATGCGGGGCCAGGTCGGAATAAACATCCGCCGTCCACCCTTCGTTGGCATCAATGATAATGGGCGTGTCGGGCGCACCGCGCCGCACGGCTTCCAAACGCGGCATATCATCAGGCGTGCCCAGCTTGATCTTCAGCAGGGGCCGAAACGCATTTTGGGCCGCTTGCTGTTCCATCGCTTCGGGCGTGTCCAGGCTGAGGGTATAGGCTGTGATTTCTGGCCCCGGCTGGGCCATCCCCAACAGGTCCCACACCCGCGTGCCGGCCTTTTTGGCGGCATGGTCCCAAAAGGCGCAGTCCAAAGCGTTGCGCGCAGCACCCGCTGGCACCAAATCCGGCAAGTCTGCCCATGTGCCTGTAAAGCCCTCTATTTGCGCGGTGACGCTGTCCAGCGTTTCATCATACCGGGCATAGGGCACGCATTCGCCCATCCCCACGGCGCCCTCCCCGCTTATGCGCACGGTCAGAACCTGCGCTTCGGTCCGCGCCCCGCGTGAAATGCGAAACACCTGCGCCAGCCGAAACACGTCTGCGGTGACTGAAATATCCATGAACGTCGCCCTTCCAGCTTCACTTTGAGGCCAAATACCTTCGCCGAAGGCCATCCCCATGACCCATCAGGGGCATGGGGGCATCACGCGCGGGCCGCACGGCCCGCACAGTTTCATCAGATGTTTTCCAAGGCGTCCACAAGTTTGCCAGCACCGACCCGAATTGGATCGGTTGTGGGCAAGCCCATGCGCGCTTCTACTTCCGCCAGATACGCCAAGGCGTCCGCCTCTGCCATGTGCTGGGTGTTGATGGAAATGCCCACCACTTTGCAATTTGGATTCACCACCTGGGCCATACGCAACGCCACGTCGCGCAAATCTTCCAAAGACGGCTGCTGATAATCCGGCAGACCGCGCATGTGGGTGCGGGTGGGTTCATGCCCCAAGATCAGTGCATCGGGCTGGCCGCCGTGGATCAACGCCATCGTCACCCCGGAATAGGAGGCATGAAACAGCGACCCCTGCCCTTCGATGTGATCCCAATGATCCGCGTCATTGTCCGGCGTCAAATATTCCACCGCACCGGCCATAAAGTCCGCGATCACCGCATCCAAGGGCACGCCCCCGCCGGTGATCAAAATCCCTGTCTGGCCCGTGGCGCGGAAGGTGGATTTCATCCCCCGTTTGCGCATTTCTTGATCCATGGCCATGGCGGTGTACATCTTGCCCACCGAACAGTCCGTGCCCACGGTCAGCACGCGTTTGCCCGTGCGCTTCACCCCGGTCGCAATGGGGTATGCCACTGACGGGATGCGCACATCATGCAAAGTCCGGCCATTGACCCGGGCCGCTGCCACCAGTTCGTCTTCGGCGCGCAGCAGGTTGTGCAAGCCAGATGCAATGTCGAACCCTTTTTGAAGGGCTTCCACCAACACGGCTTTCCACGCGTCCGAAATCACCCCGCCGCGGTTGGCCACGCCCACCACCAGGGTTTTGCACCCCTGCGCCAAAGCATCGTCCAGCGACAGATCTGGAATGCCCAAATCCGCGCCGCACCCGTCCATGCGGAACTGACCGACGGCGTTTTCTGGCCGCCAGTCGCGAATACCGATGGCCACTTTCGCGGCCAACATGTCGGGCGCGTCGCCCAAAAACAGCAAATAAGGTGTACGGATCATGTGAAGCATCCCCAATCAAGTTTCACCCCCTGATTGCGTCGAAAGTGCTGCAAATTCCAGGCCATACTTGCGCATAGGAAAGTAATATTCGAAGTTTATTCGGTATTATTCTACTTCTAAGCAAGTTTCTTCTATCTTTACGAACACAGGCCGCATCTTCCACGAATCGCGGCCAATGCTGCAGGTGCAAAAAGCCCTTGAAGCCCGCAGGGTAAGTTTCTATCGGTGCGCGGAACGCTGACGTAACTTTATTGCGCAACAAGAGGTGCCCCCGATGTCCTTTCGCCTGCAACCCACCCCCGTGGACCGTCCCAACCGCTGCCAGTTGTTTGGGCCAGGATCCAACACCAAGCTGCACCCCAAGATGGCTGCATCCGCAGCGGACGTGATCAACCTGGACCTGGAAGACAGCGTCGCCCCCACCGACAAAGATGCCGCGCGCGCCAATGTGATTGCCGCCACAAAAGACATCGACTGGGGCACCAAAACCCTGTCTGTGCGCATCAATGGGCTGGACACGCCATATTGGTATCGCGACGTGGTGGATTTGTTGGAACAGGCCGACGAACGCCTGGATCAGATCATGATTCCAAAAGTGGGGTGCGCTGCAGATATCTATGCCGTGGACGCCCTGGTGACAGCCATTGAAACCGCCAAAGGCCGCACCAAGAAAATCAATTTCGAAGTCATCATCGAAAGCGCCGCGGGCATCGCCCATGTGGAAGAAATCGCGGCCGCCAGTCCGCGCCTTGTGGCCATGTCGCTGGGGGCCGCCGACTTTGCCGCATCCATGGGCATGCAAACCACAGGCATCGGCGGCACGCAGGAAAATTACTATATGATCAACGGCGACCAAAAGCACTGGTCGGACCCGTGGCACTGGGCCCAAGCAGCCATCGTTGCGGCGTGCCGCACCCACGGCGTTCTGCCTGTCGATGGACCGTTCGGGGATTTTTCAGACGACGCAGGATTTATCGCCCAGGCCAAACGGTCTGCCACTTTGGGCATGGTGGGCAAATGGGCCATCCACCCCAAACAAATCGCCCTGGCAAACGAGGTTTTCACCCCGTCTGAAGACGCCGTTGCCGAAGCCCGCGAAATTCTGGCCGCCATGGAACAGGCCAAAGCCAACGGCGAAGGGGCAACGGTCTATAAAGGGCGTCTGGTGGACATTGCGTCCATCAAGCAGGCGGAAGTGATTGTAAAACAGTCAGAGATGATCGCGGGGGCATAGTACCCCCCGCGCGGGCCACCGCTTTTGGTTTGTTGCAATCGCCTGATCCCGGGGCCATATACGCCCCACGTTACGCAGGGACAGCGCCATGAACTACCTCGACTTTGAACGCCCCTTGGCCGAAATCGAAGGCAAAGCAGAAGAACTGCGCGCCATGGCCCGCGCGAACGAAGAAATGGACATCGAGGCCGAGGCCGCCGCCCTGGACAAAAAAGCGGCGGACCTGCTGACGGACCTGTATAAAACCCTGACGCCGTGGCGGAAATGCCAGGTGGCGCGCCACCCGGATCGCCCCCACTGCCGCGATTATATCCAAGCCCTGTTCACCGAATACACGCCGCTGTTTGGGGATCGGAATTTCGCCGATGACCACGCCGTTATGGGCGGGATGGGGCGGTTCAACGATCAGCCCGTGGTGGTGATCGGCCAAGAAAAGGGCAGCGACACCAAATCCCGGATTGAACGCAATTTCGGCATGGCGCGCCCCGAAGGATACCGCAAAGCCATCCGCTTGATGGACTTGGCCGACCGATTTGGCCTGCCTGTGATCACATTGGTGGACACGCCGGGTGCCTATCCCGGCAAAGGGGCCGAAGAACGCGGCCAGTCCGAAGCCATTGCCCGGTCCACGGAAAAATGTTTGCAGCTTAAGGTGCCCATGGTCAGCGTTGTGATCGGCGAAGGCGGGTCTGGCGGGGCCGTGGCCTTTGCCACCGCGAACCGCGTGGCGATGCTGGAACATTCGATCTATTCCGTGATTTCGCCGGAAGGCTGCGCGTCGATCCTGTGGAAAGACGCCGAAAAGATGCGCGAAGCGGCAGAAGCGCTGCGGCTGACCGCGCAAGACCTGCACAAACTGGGCATTTGCGATCACATCATCGCGGAACCCAAAGGCGGCGCGCACCGTGGCAAGACTGAAACCATCGCGGCGGTCCAATCGGCTATCGCTGCGATGTTGGGGGACATGGCGCAAATGACGCCCGAAGATTTGCTGAAAGACCGGCGTGAAAAGTACCTGGCGATGGGGTCCAAGGGGCTGGCGGCCTAGGCCAAAGCCGGACCTGGCCCGATCAGTCGCGGGCCACCATGATCAACACGATTGTCAACGCCACGATCATCCCAGACACCACGGCAAACACCGTCAACAATGACGTAAGATCGGTGATCCCGACGCTGGTGCTGATGATCGAATAACTGCCACCGATCAACAATTGCAACGTGCCCGTCAGCCCGGCTGCGACCCCAGCCACATGACCCAAAGGTTGCAGCGCCAGGGCATTCGCCAGACCCAAGTTCGCACCATAAAGCCCCATCACCGGTGCCAACAAAGCCACCGTCCAGGGCAAGTTGGCCCACCCTGCAGCCAGCGCGCACAAAACAGACGCCGCCGCAAAGCCGATACCAGTGCGGGCTAAAAGTTGCACCACCGTGAAACGCCCCGTGAAAGCCCGTAAAATCAAGCTGCCGACGACATATCCCATGGCAATCAGCCCAAAACAAAGCGCGAATCCGGCAGGACCAAGACCCTGATTTTCCATGAAAACAGCCGGGGACAAGGTCACCAACGACATGATCCCACAGAACGCCAACCCCGCCATGGCCGCACCGAACCAGGCCCGCGGTGTTCGGGCGAATTCGGTCAGTCCCCGCCACAGGGTGTGCAGGGTCGATGTGGCCGGGGGGCCTGGCCGGGTTTCCGGGATCAAAAACACACTCATCGCCAAGCCGATGGCCCCCCACATGGCTGACCCGACGAACGGTCCACGCCATCCCATCCAGGCCAAAAAAATCGACCCCATGATCGGGGCGGCCACCATGGCGAACCCCATGCTGCTGGCCAGAAAGGTTAACAGCCGGGCAGTGTCGGCCCCTTCCGTTATGTCGCGGGCGATGGCGCGGGCCAGGACCGCCCCGGTGGCCGCAGTTGCCCCCTGAAAGAATCGTAAGATCAGCAAGCTTTGCATGTCTTGGGTCAAAGACGTGGCCAAGCCAAAGGCCCCAAAGGCGGTCATTCCCAGCAACAAAACCGGACGTCGCCCGAAGCGGTCGGCCAGCAACCCCATGGGAATTTGCCCCAGGGCATAGCCCAGAACAAAAATGCCGATGGTGCGCTGTGCTTGGGCCAGGGTTGCCCCCGTGGCGTCAGCCACCGCTGGGATGGCTGGCAGGGAAATATCGATGGCAAATGCCGTGGACGCGATCAAAAACACCAAGGTGGTGTTCACCAAGGGCGACGGGACGATACCGTGCAGGGGCAAGGGGGTTCCTTTCAGCGCAGCTGACGCAGCAACCTTTGCGACGGTTCCCCTGTGATCGCAAGCCCTTGGCGGCGTTCAAACGCTTGGATGGCGCAGCGGGTTTTGCTGCCGATCACGCCGTCCACGTCCCCTGCGGCGAACCCCCGCTGGTTCAAACCCGCCTGCAAGGCCGCGCGGTCTTGGCGTGAAAAACCGTATTTGTCTGGGGGAAATCCGCCACGCAAGGGGGGGCCACCCCGCAACCGGTCTGCCAAATGCCCCACTGTGATCACATAATCGGTGGATGCATTGTACCGACGCAAAACACCGTAGTTCTTTGTGATCACAAATTGCGGTCCCCCGGCTTGCGGGCGGATCACATCGCCGCGCGCGCCCGTCACGCCACGTTCCCCGCCCCAAGTCAGGCCTTGGCGCCAGCCGTTGCGGCGCAGGTAGGCGGCGGTGGATGCAAGGGCATCCCCAGGGTTCGGGCCCCAAACATCGCGCCGCCCGTCGCGGTTGTGATCCACAGCAAAGGACAGAAAGGAGGTGGGAATGAACTGCGTGTGCCCCATGGCCCCTGCCCAACTGCCTTTGAAATTTTGCGGGGCCACGTCGCCCGCCTGTAAAATCCGCAGCGCCGCCAACAGTTGGCTTGCATAGAAGTCCCCGCGACGGCCATCGAACGCCAATGTGGCCGTGGCCGAAATCACCGGCACGTCCCCCATGCGTTGACCGTACCGCGTTTCCACGCCCCAAATCGCCGCGATGATGAAAGGATCGACGCCGTGTTGGGCGGCAATCTGGTTCAAAACGGTTCGATGTTGCGCCATGGCCGCGCGCCCGGCTTGCAGCCGCGCAGGGGTGGTGTTGATAGAGATATAGTCTTCCAGCGTGCGCCGCGTTTGGAATTGGCTGCGATCGCGCTTGACCACATCGGGCAGATAGCCCCCGCCCTTGAACCCATTGATCAGCGTTTCGCGGCGAATGCCCGCAGATGCGGCCCGGGATTGAAACCGGTTCACCCAAGTATTGAATGCGGTGTTTGCAACAGGACGAAATGTGTCGGCGGGTCCGCACGCAGATTGCGCAACCGCTGGCATGGGCAACAGGGCTGCTGTCGCCCCAAGGCCGGTCAGAAAATCGCGTCGTTTCATCAAAAGGCTTCCGTCATGAATGACGAAATCCTATCACACAGAAACACGGGCCGGGCGGGGGAAATTCCCGCCCCACCCGTCACCGTATCAATAGATCGGGAAGCGTTGGCACAGGGCTTCGACTTCGGCCTTCACTTTGGCTTCCACGGCGGCGTTGCCGTCTTCGCCATTGGCGGCCAATCCGTCCACGACTTCGTTGATCCAATCCCCGATTTGGCGGAACTCGGCCTCGCCGAACCCACGGGTCGTGGCGGCAGGCGATCCCAGGCGGATGCCGGACGTGACCATGGGTTTTTCAGGATCAAACGGCACGCCGTTTTTGTTGCAGGTGATGTGCGCGCGGCCCAGGGCCTTTTCCGTCGCGTTGCCCTTCACGCCCTTGGGACGCAGATCCACCAGCATCACGTGGGTGTCGGTGCCATGGGTCACGGTGTCCAGCCCGCCCTTGTGCAATTGATCTGCCAAGGCTTGGGCGTTTTTGATCACCTGCTGGACATAGGTTTTGAAGTCAGGTTGCAACGCTTCACCAAACGCCACAGCCTTGGCCGCAATCACGTGCATCAGCGGACCGCCCTGAATGCCAGGGAAGATGGCGGAATTGAATTTCTTGGCCAAAGCTTCGTCGTTGGTCAGGATCATCCCGCCCCGGGGTCCACGCAGGGTTTTGTGGGTGGTGGTGGTGGCGGCGTGCACGTGGGGCATGGGGTTGGGGTATTCCCCCGCTGCGATCAGGCCCGCAAAGTGCGCCACATCCGCCAGCAAATACGCGCCGCATGAATCCGCGATTTCGCGGAACCGCTTGAAGTCCAATGTGCGCGGAATGGCCGACCCGCCTGCGATGATCAGTTGGGGTTTGTGTTCATCGGCCAGGCGTTGAATTTCGTCATAGTCGATCAGGTTGGTGTCTTTGGCCACGCCATAGTGCACGGCGTTGAACCACTTGCCCGATTGGTTGGGGGCCGCCCCGTGGGTCAGGTGGCCGCCCGCATCCAAGGACATGCCCAGGATGGTATCGCCGGGCTTCAACAGCGCTTGGAATACCCCTTGGTTCGCCTGGCTGCCAGAGTTGGGCTGCACGTTGGCAAAGCTGCAATCAAACAGCTGGCACGCCCGTTCGATGGCCAGGTCTTCGGCGATGTCCACGAATTGGCACCCACCATAGTACCGACGCCCAGAATACCCTTCGGCGTATTTGTTGGTCATGATCGACCCTTGGGCTTCCAACACCGCGCGGGACACGATGTTTTCAGACGCGATCAATTCGATCTCGTGCCGTTGGCGGCCCAGTTCTTGTTCGATGGCATTGAACAATGCCGGGTCAGATTTGGCCAAAGTGTCGGTAAAGAACGGGGCACCGCGGTGGGGGGCGTTCATGGCAGTCTCCTAAAAGTATGCGAAAGGGTCAGATCACACGGTCGCGGGGTTCGCGTCCGGCGAAGAAATCAGTCAAATTGTCCAGCACGCGAAACCCCATGGCTTCCCGCGCTTCTTTGGTGGCGGACCCCAGATGGGGCAGCATCACCAGGTTGTCGCACTGGGCCAGGTCCGCGTTGATGGCGGGTTCGCCGTCAAACACATCCAATGCCGCACCGCCGATGGTGTCGAACATCAGGGCCTGGGTCAGGGCAGCTTCGTCGATGACTTCGCCCCGTGCGGTGTTGATCAGGTATGCATCGGGGCGCATCAGGTCCAAACGCCGCCCGTTGATCAGATGGCGGTTTGCATCCCCACCCGGGCAATGCAGCGACACGAAGTCCACTTGGGGCAGCAATTCATCAATGGTGTCCACCTGGGTGGCGTTACAGGCGGCCAAAACATCGGGCGCGACTTTGCTGCGGTTGAACACCTTGATGTCCATGCCGAACCCGTGGTGCGCGCGGCGGGCCATTTCTTGGCCGATCCGGCCATAGCCGATGATGCCCAGGGTCTTGCCCGACACTTTTGTGCCGACAAGATGCGTCGGGCGCCAGCCGGTCCAGCGGCCTTCGCGCACTTCGCGTTCACCTTCGCCCGCGCGGCGCGCCACCATCAGCATCAACGTCATGGCGATGTCTGCGGTGCATTCGGACAAAACATCGGGCGTGTTGGTGACGGTCACCCCCAAGGTGCGGGCGGAACTTTCGCAGATGTGGCTGTATCCCACACCATAGTTGCCCAAGATCTTCGCTTGCGCTTTGGGCACGTCCAGGGCGTCTGCCCCGATCTTGTCCGTCACTGTGGGCAAAACCGCGTCATAGCGCTTGATGGCGTCGCGGATTTCACAGGGGGACATGGGCACGTCCCCCCGGTTCAGCGTCACGTCATACTGATCCGCCAACTGCGCTTCGACAGCGTCCGGCCAGCGACGGGTCACAAGAACAGATGGCTTCACCATATCAGGCCGCCTTTCCCATGACCTTGGCCACCGTTTCGCCGATGACGGCGGGGTTTTCGGCCACGGTCACACCCACGGCGGACAGGATTTCCACCTTTTCGGACGCGCTTTCGCCAAAGGCTGAAATGATGGCCCCTGCGTGGCCCATGGTGCGGCCTTTGGGGGCCGTCAAACCGGCGACATAGGCGACGACGGGCTTGGTGATGTGGTCACGGATATAATCCGCGGCTTCCGCTTCTTGCGGGCCGCCGATTTCGCCGATCATGCAGATCACGTCAGTGTCTTCGTCTTCCTCAAAACGCTGCAGAATGTCCTTGAAGGACGACCCGTTGATGGGGTCCCCGCCGATGCCCACAGATGTGGACACACCCAAGCCCAGTTCTTTCAATTGCGCGGCGGCTTCATAGCCCAAGGTTCCGGACCGGCCGATGATGCCGACGTTGCCCGGCAGATAGATATGGCCCGGCATAATCCCCAGCAGGGCCTTGCCCGGGCTGATGGTGCCCGCACAGTTCGGACCCGTCAGCGTCATGCGCTTTTCTTTGGGATAGCGCATCATATAGCGTTTTACCCGGATCATGTCCTGGGCCGGGATGCCGTCGGTGATGCAAACGCAGTACCGGATGCCCGCATCGGCAGCTTCCATGATGCTGTCAGCGGCAAAGGGCGGTGGCACAAAAACCAAGCTGGCTTCTGCGCCTGTGGCTTCCACGGCTTCTTTCACGGTGTCAAAAACGGGCACGCCTTCGACGGTTTCGCCGCCTTTTCCGGGGACAACACCCCCAACGACGTTGGTGCCGTAATCCAGCATGTCTTTGGTGTGGAACCGGGCCATTTTGCCGGTGATGCCTTGCACGATGACGCGTGTGTCGCGGTCTAACAGAATGCTCATTTTGCGATCCTCAGCTGATGTCCCATGGACAGATCATTTTGCCATGCGCCCACGGCGCGTTCGGCGGCTTCCATCAACGTGTTGGCGCGGATGATCGGCAGGCCGGACTTGGCCAGAATTTTCTGCCCCTCTTCCACATTGGTGCCCGCCAGGCGCACGATCACCGGCACGTCGACTTGCACTTCTTGCAACGCTTGCACCACGCCTTCAGCAACCCAGTCGCAGCGGTTGATGCCTGCAAAGATATTCACCAAGACCGCTTGCACGTTCTTGTCCGACATCACCAATCGGAACGCTTTGGCCACCCGTTCTGGCGTGGCACCGCCGCCGATGTCCAAGAAATTCGCAGGCTCGCCGCCCGCCAACATGATGGTGTCCATGGTGGCCATGGCCAGGCCCGCGCCATTCACGATGCACCCGATGTTGCCGTCCAGGCCGACATAGGACAGGCCCCGGTCAGCCGCCCGGCTTTCGCGGGGGTCTTCTTGGGATTTATCACGCAGTTCGGCCACTTGGGGGTGACGGAACAGGGCATTGTCATCAAACGTCATCTTGGCGTCCAAGGCGATGACGCGGTCATCCCCGGTTACCACCAGTGGGTTGATTTCCACCATGGTGGCGTCCAGTTCGGAAAACGCCCGGTAGCATCCTTGCAAAGTGCGCACCATTTTGCTGACCAAGCCCGGGGCGATGCCCAGGGCAAAGGCGATTTCGCGCGCTTGGAAATCTTGCAACCCAACGGCGGGTTCCACGGTGGACCGCACGATGCTGTCGGGCTTGTCCGCCGAGATTTCTTCGATTTCCATCCCGCCTTCCGCGCTGGCCACGATCATCACCCGTTGGGTGGACCGGTCCATCACAAAGCCCAGATAGAATTCTTGTTCGATGGGCACCGCCGCTTCAACGTAAACGCGGTACACGCCTTTGCCTTCCGCGCCCGTTTGGTGGGTCACCAGTTTGGACCCGAACATTTTATCGCAAGCGTCTTCGATGGCATGTTCGCTGTCGCACAGATGCACGCCGCCCGCTTTGCCGCGTCCACCGGCGTGGACCTGGGCTTTGACGACCCACCGGTCGCCGCCCAATTCACGGGCGCGGTAAGATGCCTGTTCTGGGGAATACGCCAGGGCCCCGGGGGGGACGCTGACACCGAAATCCGCAAGGATGGTTTTGGCTTGGTATTCGTGGATATCCATAGTGTTCCCCGATCATTCAGCGGCGATGGCCACGCCGTAATGGCGGTGCAAAACATCGTCGATTTTGTCTTGGCTGATGGTGCCGCCCAGATCTTGGATCGCTTTGGCAAAGCGGGCGATGATGTCCATGATGGCGGCGTTGTTCAGCTGGTTCAGGATGCCAATGCGCACCTGAACGGGCGCAGACAACGTGGGCCAGATGCCAAAGTTCTGGGCGCGGCAGTGCTGCACCAGTTCCATTTCGCGCCCCGCCAAATCGCCCGGCAGGTTCAGCACCACCAAGGACGTCATGTTGGACGTCACTTCGCACCCCATCGCTTCCACGGCTTCGCGCAACACGGCTTCGTGGCGGCCATAGGATTTGGCCCGTTTGGCCACGCTTTCTTCCAACGTCAGGCGCAACGCTTCGTGAAAAGCGGCCACGGCATATCCCGAATGGGTGCGGTGGTATGTGCCTTTTTCCACGTCGGCCCCATCGACGATGCCCCAGTGGCGGGCCTCAAAGATCGGGTGGTTGGCGTATGTGTATGCCCCGCCCGCTTTCAGTTCTGCGATGAACGCATCGGTGAAGGATACAGGGGCATAGGTCAGGGGCAAACAGCAGATGCCCTTTTGCGGGCACGACGCCCACCCAACGATGCCGGGCAAGTCGTCAATGCGGAAGTCACCGACCCCCAAGGACGACACGGCGTCGATCAAGCCCATCACGCCATGACGTTCGCACGCGTCAGAGAACGCTTGAACGTCGTTGATCCGGCCCGATCCGGTTTCCCAATGCGCCATGGCGGCCCACTTGGGTTTGTGTTTGGCCAGGGCGTCTTCGATCACCTGCGCGTCAACGGATGTGCCATGGGGCACGTCGATCACTGTGACGCTTGCGGTTTGCGGGTCCAGGCTGTTGGCGGCCAATTCTTCTGCTGTCGCGGCTTTGATGCGGATGGTCAGGGCGTCGATGCCGCTGAACGTGCCGTTGGTGAAGGCCACAACCTTGTCACCCGGCTTGATGGCCGAAAACATCATGTCCAGCGCGGACCAGCCGGTGCCCGCAACGCCAAAGGTGTGCACATTGTCGGTGCCCCAGACCTGGCGCAGCATATGTTTGCATTCCACCATGCCGCGCAACACGTCGCCGTGCATGTGATCCGCCACGCCAGCGGCGGCGAAACGGGCCAAAACCCGGGCATCGGTATTGCCAGGCCCAGGCCCAGCGGCCAAGGTTTCTGGAATCTCCAGTTGTGGGAAAATATGGTCGGACATGGCGGGCTCCTCCTTTTGCGGCGCAACAAAGCTGCGCAAAACCTTCGCCCCAGCTTAGAACATTGCGTTGCATTGCTTCACAACATCCCTTACTCCTGCTTTTGGGTATCTATTTGGGTGGGAAAATCCCCACCCAAACGTCTAAGTATTCCCTTGCATACCAAATACTACCCAATACTTATGGGTGGTTTATTGCGAAAAGGTGTTTGTATTCATATGGTTACGCGATTTGACCAACCCATTGCCATCATGCTGGCGGACAGCAATCCGCTGGTTTTGTCCGCCATGTCCGAAATTTTTGAACGCGACAGCCGATTCTCTGTGGTGGCCACGATGGGCACAGCGGAAGGGTTCTTGGGCACGGTGATGCGTTTGCCCGTCCAGGTGGGCGTCATTGATTGGAACTTGCCAGCCTTGGGCGGCGCGAAGTTGATCGAGATTTTGCGCGAACAGGCCAACGCCCCAAAACTGGTGGTGTACGGCGACGACCACGGCGACCTGCCCCGCTTGGCCATGACCGCAGGCGCCGCCGCCTTCGCCCCAAGGTCGGGTGCCGTGGACGGGTTGCTGTCCACCTGCATCGACGTGGCAGCGGGCAAGATGGTGTTTCCCTTTGTGGATATCCGCGACCTGCAACAAGACCCGATCCAAACCCTGTCCCGCAAAGAACGGGTCATGCTGGAAGCATTGTCCAAGGGACTGACCAATCGTGAACTGGCCAAAGAGTTGGGCATTTCCACCAACACGGTGAAATTTCACCTGTCCAACCTCTATGAAAAGCTGTCGGTCAAGAACCGGGCTGCGGCGATTGCGTTCTACTATTCGTCCCGCCTGCCGCGCGAGGCAGAGCAATAATCGGTCTTCTGTATACATTTGTGCGCAATAAAATTTCTTGACACTTGGACGATCCCTCCAAATGAAATGCGGCATCTCAGCCCTTGTCAGGAAGGAACGACATCATGAGTTTTCACCCCATTGAACAAGCCCCAGGTCGGTTGAACCGCAGCGAACTGGCCGTTCCCGGCAGCCAGCCGCAAATGTTTGAAAAGGCTGCACAATCTGACGTCGATGTCATTTTTCTGGACCTGGAAGACGCCGTCGCCCCGGACGAAAAAGCCCAGGCGCGCAAGAACATTATCAAGGCCCTGAACGAGGTGGACTGGAACACAAAAACCATGTCCGTGCGAATCAACGGGCTGGATACGCACTATATGTATCGCGATGTCGTCGACATTTTGGAACAGGGCGGCGACCGGTTGGATCTTTTTATGATCCCAAAAGTGGGCACCGCAGCGGACGTTTATGCCGTGGATATGTTGGCCACCCAGGTGGAAGATGCCATGGGCCTGACCAAGCGCGTGGGCTTTGAACACATCATCGAAACCGCCTTGGGCATGCAGAACGTGAACGACATTGCGGCCGCATCCAAACGCAACGAAAGCCTGCATTTCGGCGTGGCAGACTATGCCGCCAGCATGCGCGCGCGCACCACAGTGATCGGCGGCGTGAACCCGCATTATTCCGTGCTGACCGACGCAGATGATGCCGGCAACCGCGACGTGCACTGGGGCGACATGTGGCATTCTGCCTTGACCAATATGGTCGTGGCCGCCCGCGCCAATGGCCTGCGCCCCATCGACGGGCCGTTCGGCGATTTTTCGGACCCCGAAGGATACAAGGCCGCCGCATACCGCGCTGCCGTTTTGGGCTGTGAAGGCAAGTGGGCCATCCACCCCAGCCAAATCGCCCTGGCCAACGAGGTGATGAGCCCATCAGAAGCCGAAGTGGAAAAGGCCAACCGCATCCTGGTGGCCATGGCCGAAGCCGAAGCCGCGGGCAAAGGGGCTGTATCCTTGGACGGGCGGTTGATCGACTATGCCTCTATCCGGCAGGCAGAAGTGCTGGTGGAAAAAGCCAAGCAAATCGCCGCATAATCCCCTGCCCCACCCTGGTGCGCCGGGGTGGGGTTTCGCTGCGGGATCAGTAATCTTTCTGAAAGAAAATGCCGATCCCCGTTTCCCCGTCGCTGCCCAATCGGCCCCGCACGGTGACGTTCTTCGACACATCCACGTTCAAATTGATCTGACTTGTGCCGTCGCTTTTGACCGTCACATCAGAATAGACATTGTCAGAGATATATTTCCCCGCCCGCGCCTGGAACGTGCCGTCGGCGTCTTGGGAAATCTCAAAATCATCGACCCCCAGCCCCTGCCGGACCCGTTCTGTCAAACCGCCCCCGCCTTTGCCGCGCAGGGTGTTCACCGACAGCGCCACTTGCACCGCTTGGGCGGGCGAAATTTCGGACAGGCTGCGGCCGAACAGCAGCAGGGCCAAGGCTTCGTCCTGGGGCAGATCAAGGCTGGATGACACATCCAGTTCCAAAGACGATGCCAGACCGAACAACCGCAACCGAATGTCGGTGCCGTCCACCGTGGTGCTGGCGCTGACATCCAAGAACGGATCGAAATTTCCCTGCAGCCGGATGCTGCCTTCATCAAACGACAAGCGCCGTCCCAACAGTGCCAACCGTCCGCGGATCAGATCAAAGCCCCCCACGGGCCGCAAATCGTTGGTCGTGCCGGTCAGCCGCAATGACCCGCCAAATTCCGCGTCCAACCCCCGCCCCCGCACAAAGATGCGCGACGGCGCTTGCACCAGCACATCCAGCGGCAGGCCCGCAGACGGGCGCGACGTGCCCTGGCCTGTGCCGTCCAACTTGGCAAAGCGCAGGGTCCGCTGCGTGGCCGCCGATGGATTAAGATGCCGCAGACCGTCCAGGATGGAAAACGACAGACCGAATTCGGGGATCTGCACATCGGCTTCTGCGACGGTCACAGTGCCCGACAATCGCGGGCTTTGGGCCGGGCCTTGGACATTCAGGCGACCCGACGCGCGTGCTTCGAACAGATTGGCTTGGCGCAGAACTGTCTGGTCCAGGCTGACCGCGATGTCAGTCTGGAAGGGCGCTGTCAGCCCCACAGGTCCCGTAATCCCCACGCGCCCGCCGGTGGACAAACGCGATGCCAAGTTCAGGCGGGCTTGCCCACCAGCGGCGGTGATTTCACCGGCGATGTCTTCCAGGGAAATGTTCTGGGACGGCACGAACATGCGCGCCCCTTCCGGCACGATGCGGCCCGTGACGCTGGACACGTTCAATGGCCCCACAAGGGATCCCGCAAACCGGGCCCGGCCGGTAAAGTTTGCAGCGTCTGTGAACCCGTTCACCACCGCCAAATCCACTGTGCCCGACGCTGACAGGTTGCCCGATTGCCCTGTGTCCGACACCGTGCCGGACACCCGCGCGTTCAGGTCAGGGCGGTCGAAACCATCCGCTTCGATGGCCCAGGCCCCTGGCACTTTGCGCACCGTGCCTCGCACCGATGCGCCGCCCGCAAATGCCGGGACCAGCGGGGTGATGGACCCCACGCTGGCGTCAAAACGAATGGCCGAATTTGCCCCGTCCAAGCGCCCGGACGCCGCCACCCGGGCCGCCGCATTGGTGACGGACACTTGGTCCAAATCAAAGCGCGTGCCATCCGTCAGCGTGCCCTGCAATGCGATCTGACCGCGCGGTTGCAGGTATGGCCGAAGCGCCGCAATCCCCAAATCCAGGTTCGCCGTGGTTCCCGTTGCATCCAGCTGCAGTCGGTTGGTGGGAACATCAAACACCACATCCGTTCCCAGGTTGGCTTGCCCTGATACGGGTCGCCCCAGCAGGTTTCGAAATTGCCCCAGGTCCGGCACCGCTGCCGTCAATCGCCCGGCCACCCGAAGAAGCGCGGCGTTCTGAACAATCAGGCCGCCGTCCCAAGTCACCTGGCTGCGCCCCAATCCAGCGTCGGCGTCCACGTCCCACCGGCTGCCGGATTGGCGCGATGTCAGCGTCAGGCTGATGGGACCGGACAGATCCGGCACAACGCGGCTGATGTCGCGCACCGTGGCGGACATTTGCACGGCGCTGTTGTCACTGCGCAAGATCGCATTGGCATCGATGGTCGCTTGGGCGCTGTTGATACGCAGGGGTTCGATGGTGATCCCGGTTTCATCGCGCAAAAGCCCCACCGCCAGTTCGGTCGACGCCCCCAGCAAGGGGTCCAGCTGGGCAATGCCTGTGCGCAGGCGCTGCGTTTGGGCTGTAATGGCGACCTCTGCCTGGCCTGTCAGGGGGGCAAAGTCGCCCTTGATCGCCGCATCCGCTTGGCCCGCCAGGTCCAACCCAGACAGGGCGGAAAACTGCGACAAGTCTTGGGCCACCAGGGTGATGTCTGGGCGCAGCCACAGCACTTGATCGGCGTCCGTGCCGTCCACCACCGCCGTGCCTGTGATGCCATAGGTGTTGCCTTGGGCGTCGATGTCTTTGATGACGAACGGCAAATCACGGGCCCATTCGAACTGGAACGCGGCCGTCAGCGACGGGCCAACAGCCGCCCCCAACGCCGCTTGGGCCAGGGTGATTTGCGCGCCATCCAAGGCCATGCGGCCCGACACAAACCGCGCGTCCGTGTCGATGATGCCGCGCGCGTCAAACACCACCGACTGGGCGGTAAAGTCGGGCGACGCCGGGTCGGTCAACTGCCCGTCCATGCGCCAGCGGTTGTTGCGCGTGGCGTCGAATTCTGCGTGAATTTGGCCGCGCGTGACCGTGGTGCCATCCCCCGCAAAAGGCAGCAGAACCCGTTCGCCGTCTGGCGGGGTTAATGCGATATCCAGGTCAAAGAATGTGGGCCATCCTTCTGGGGTCAGCTGCGCTTGGCCGTCCAATGTCAGCGCCGCCGACGCCAGGCTTAGTTCATCCAACCGGGTTGATCCGTCCGCGGTCCGGGTCGCATTGGCCTGCAAGCTGACATCGTCACCCAAAAATTCGCGGTACTGCGCCGTGACAATCGCCGACACATCGCCTTGCACATCAAGGCCCAGCACGGTCGTGCCCTGCCGGTCCGTTGTCACCCGCAGGTCGCCTGCCACCTGTGCGCCATTGTCCGTGTCGAACCGCAGGCTGGCGCGGAAATCATCCAAGGGGTCATCGCCTTGCAGGCGCAGTCGCAACCCTGGGCGGTCGGGGATGTCCAGCAGCGTGGCGGCAAGGCCTTGGTCCGGTTCTTCCAACGACAGATCAATGGTCAGCCGGTTCGTGGCATTGGCGAACCCGCCTTCGACGCTGAACTGTCCGGCCCGGTCCAATCTGTCCAAGGTCAAGCGCCCCTGCCCCGCGCCGCCCGCCAGGCTGACATTGCCCGCCACCGACAAGCGCACCTCTTGCCCCACGATTGCAGGCCGCAACAAAACGTCGTCCACCTGCAGGTCAGCGATGGCGACGGACACGGGCAATTCTGGCAGGGCAAAGCGCGCGCGGGCTTCGGGGGTGGGCAAAGCGGCTTCGGGCGGCAGCGGCGGGCGGTCCACCACCAGACGGGCCGCAGACAGGGTTCCGATATCCACCCGCCCGCGCAACAACGCGGACCGGTCCCATTCCATCACAATGTCTTCCAACACCAGCCAAGCACCATCCGCGTCCAGAATGCGAATGCGGTCCACCGTGGCCCGGCTGCTTAGCGCGCCGCGAAAGCCGCGCAATTCCACCTGTTGATCGGCGGTGGACAGGGCATCTTCCAACAGCCCTTGGATGAAGCCGCGGTCGTCGTCCTCTGTCTGGGCGTGGGCGGCCAGGCCAAAGACCACCAAAAGGATCGCCAGCACAAACCGCATCAGAACGACTGCCCAATGCCCAGGTACAATTGCACCCCGTCACCGCCTGGGCCGGATACGGGGGCTGCGATGTCAAAGCGGATGGGGCCAAGGGGCGTTTTGTAGCGCACGCCCAGGCCCGCGCCGGTGTGGACTTGGCCCTGGTCAAACCCGTCTTGGCCGACAAATCCGGCGTCCACGAACCCCACCAGCCCAAGGGTATCGGTGACAGACCAGCGCAGTTCCGTGGACAGACCCGCAAAAGCCTGCCCCCCTTGGGACGCAGCGGCGGGTGTGGCCCCCAAGGACTGATACCCCTGGCCCCGAACCGTCCCAGCCCCACCGGAATAGAACAGATAGTTCGTGGGCGTCTGCCCCTGGGGCAGCCCCAATGTGGTCTGGGCTTGGGCGCGCAGGGCAAAGGTCAGATCGTCGCGCTGCGAAACAGGGGTATAGATGCGCCCGTCGATGCCCAGTTGCAGGCCTTCGTTGTCAAATTCGAATTCATAGAACGGCTTGATGCGCGCTTGCAGATAATACCCGGATTTCGCATCCAATGGATCGTCGCGTTGGTCCAGGGTGGCGGTCAAATCAAAGCTGCCCACCACGAAGCGCTGTTCGGTGTTGGGTGTGACGGTGCGATCGGTGATCTGCGAATACTGCAAGCCCAATTCCGCCCCCAGCACCAACCGATCCGTCTGCTGACGTGTGGCCCCGAACGACAAGAAGGCATCTTTGGATTTGAACGCGGGTTCTGCCAAAAGCCGGGCCTTGCCACCGACATAAACGGTGGAATTGGGGCCAAAGGCCGCCGGGCGCGCGATGCGAAACGACAGGCTGTAATCCGGTTCCATCCCGCCGAAAAACAACTGCGACGCTTCCACATCCACGGTCAAACGATCCGCACGCCCCAACACATTGCGGTGCAGCCAGAACGCAGAAAACCGCCCACCGTCGGTGGTGGACGCTTCAAGGCCCACGCCGATGCGCCGGGGTTTTTGATCCACCAGACTGACCAGAACATCCAAGCTGTTGCCCGGCCCCAACCGGTCATCTTCGCGCACCGATACGGATTTAAAGACCCCCGTCTTACGCAGCCGCGCGGCCCCCGCAGCGATCAGCGCGGGATCGTATCTTGCGCCTTTGGACAGGCCCATGATCTTGCGCACCCGGTCCGGGCGGACCGCTGTTTCGCCGCGGATCACCACATCGCCGAACACCACAAGGGGGCCTGGTTTCAGCGCCACGGTCACGTCCAGCGTGGCGCTGGCGTGGTTGGCCACGATGTCCACATCCGCCACATCCACCATGGCGTGACCAGCGGCGCGCCAGTCATCGCCCGCCTGCTGTGTCGCGCTGCGCACCACATCGGCAAAGGCCCGCTGCCCGCGCACCAACCCGGGCGGCGGCGTGCTGCCCGGGGCCAAGGGGCCAATGCGAATGCGGCCAAAGGTGAAGGCAGGCCCCGCCCTGACGCGGATCAAAACCTGCGCCACAGATCGCGGTGGATTGAACGGGTCCAACGTCGCCACTTCGCGCCCGTCGGCGGTAATGTTCACCACGCCGGAATAGAAACTTTGGTCATAAAGTGCGGCCACGATGCGGGCATAGTCGGCCTGCGCCAACGCCAGCACATCGTCCGCCTGGGCCCCAGCCAAATCCGGCACAGACAGCAGACCCGATGCGTCCGCCACTTTGCTGCGCAGGCCATCGGGTTCGGGGCCGTCAAACCGCAAATCCACCGTCAACGCCTGGGCCGGGGCGGCCAAGGCGCACCACAGGGCCACCCAAGCCAAAAGCCGCAACACCGGACGGGCGGCACGGGTTTTGCTGGCGTTGAACAGTCCTTGCACCCTTGTGGCCTTTCTGTCGGCGTTGCGCGCTTTGTGATCGCGGTCGGTTTGGGACGCAACCCGGCAAGCAAGCCTGCCGGGCCTAGGGGCTAAACTATCGTGTTCTGCGGAAGTTCCAATTCAATGAAAGAATACGTGAACGACAGAATCGACCCGCAGCGGGCGGCCCATGAAAATTCATCCACACACAGCCAAAACAGCGCCGCGAAAATGTTTCGCACGCGAAACAATTGGGGGTTAAGTGCCTGAGGTTACACGGTCAACCACACGGCGTTCTGTGCCTTTGCGATTTCTTCAGCCAAATGTGCCCCACCGCTGCCCGGGTGCGATCGCGCGCGGGGTCACACCTGGGTCAAGTCCACCGTCTTTGCCTGCCCGTCGCGGCACGACGCATCGGCGGCATCGGCCAGGATTTGCGCCTTGATCCCGTCCAATCCGTTGGGGGTGACGGGGGTGCCGGAAGTCACGCAATCCACGAAATGTTCCATTTCGGCTGTATAAGCAGCGGCGTACCGTTCCAGGAAAAACGGCATGGCGGGGGGGCGGGTGAACCCCGTGGCACTGGCAATTTCCACTGTGCTTTCCAACTGGTTGTCGGCCCGGGCCATGGCTTTGGCGCCGTGCACCTCTATCCGTTGGTCATAGCCATAGGACGCCCGGCGCGAACAGCTGATCTGCACGATCTTGCCGCTGGCGGTTTTCATGGTCACAGCAGCGGTGTCCACGTCCCCTTCGGCCCCGATGGCCGGGTCCGTCAGACAGGACCCTTGGGCGAACAATTCCACCGGGTCTTCCCCCAGCAAGAACCGCGCCATATCGAAATCATGGATCATCATGTCCCGGAACAAGCCACCGGATTGTTTGATATAGTCGATGGGCGGCGCGCCAGGGTCGCGCGACAGGATTGTGATCATCTCGACCGCGCCAATCTGTCCGTCGGCGATCTGGCGCTGCATGGCCGCAAAGTTTGGATCGAACCGGCGGTTGAACGCCACCATCATGGGCACGCCCGCCGTTTCGACCGTGGCCAAGCACTGGCGTGTGCGGTCGGTGGACAGGTCCACCGGTTTTTCACAAAAGATCGCTTTGCCCGCTGCGGCGGCTTGGTGGATCAGATCGAAATGCGTTGTGGTGGGGGTGCCGATCACCACCGCGTCGATCCCCGGGTCAGCGATGATGGCATCGGTGGTCATGGCTTTGGCCCCGGCCTTGTCCGCCAAGGCTTGGGCTGCATCCGCAACCGCGTCGGACACCGCGGCCACGCGGGCGGTGGTCATTCCCATCAAGGAACGGGCGTGCACCTGGCCGATCCGCCCGGCCCCCAAAAGTCCGATGTTCAGCATGGCTTATCCTTTCATCGTGCGCAAAACGGTGCGGGCGGCTGCCATCACCGGGTCATGGGTGTCGCGCAGGATTTGCACCCGGTCAAATCTGTTCGCATCCGCGTTCACCGCCCCGCGCAAAGCGGCCCCAAAGGCCATGCGCAATTCTGTGCCGATATTGAATTTGCAGATGGATGTTTCGCGGGCCAAGCGGCGGCGCTGGTCTGCGGGCACGCCCGATCCACCGTGGATCACCAAGGGCACGTCCGTGACCGCTTCAATGTCGGCGATGCGCCCTTCATCCAAGCCGCCGGATTGGTCCTGTTGCAGATGCACATTGCCCACGGAAATGGCCATGGCGTCCACGCCCGTGGCTTTGGCGAACTGGGCCGCCTCGGCTGGGTCCGTTCCTGCGGATGCTTCGCCGTTGTCATAGCCCACGAACCCAATTTCCCCTTCGCAAGAAATGCCTGCTGCGTGGGCCATTTCGGCGATGGCGGCCGTTTCGTCGATGTTTTGCTGCAAGGGCTTGCGCGACCCGTCAAACATCAACGATGTAAAGCCGCTGTCCAACGCCAGTTTGCAGTCTTCGAACGTGTACCCGTGGTCCAAATGCGCCACCACCGGCACCGATGCGGTTTCCGCCAAATGCCGGAACATCTTTCCCAAAATCGGCAATGGTGTGTGGTCGCGGCACGACGGCCCGGCTTGCAAGATTACGGGGCAATTTTCAGCCTCTGCCGCCGCCACAAAGGCGCGCATGTCTTCCCAACCCAACGTCACCAGACCCGCCACGGCATACCCGTTCTTCAACGCGGGTTGCAGGACATCGGCCAGGGTTGCCAGCGTCATTTGAACTTCGCGATCATGTCTTTGATGCCAGGGATCGTCTCAATCTGATAGGCGTGGCTGGGCTGGAAATACTGCACCAGACTGCGTTGGGTCAGACCGCCCAGGATGGTGAAATAATACATTTCATACCCCGGCAGCACCGCGCAGGGGTGATACCCAGTGTCGATGCAAATCGTGGACCCGTCCACAATGTGATACGCATC
>JAHDDS010000020.1 GCA_020629235.1 Planktomarina sp. | reverse complement strand
GTGTCCAACATCCCGTTCTATGGCCTGGCCATCTGCTGCACCGACCACGCGGAAGTCCAAGCCTTGGTGGGGCGCATCACGGACCGCCGCGTGGTGACCTATGGCTTCAACGCCCAAGCGGACGTGCGGGCGGAAAACCTGACCTATCAAGGCGGGGTGGCGCATTTTGACATCGCGCTGCAAGCCAGCGGTGAACGCATTGACGGCTGCACCTTGCCCATGCCGGGGGACCACAACGTGTCCAACGCATTGGCCGCCGTGGCATCCGCCCTGCATTTGGGGATGGGGCTGGACGACATCCGCACCGCTTTGGCAGGGTTCAAAGGCGTCAACCGCCGCTTCACCCGTGTGGGGGAGGTGAACGGTGTCACCATCATCGACGACTACGGCCATCACCCCGTGGAAATCGCCGCCGTTCTGAAAGCGGCGCGCCAAGCCACAGATGGCCGCGTCATCGCCGTGCACCAACCGCACCGGTATTCCAGGCTGCACGATTTGTTCGAGGATTTCTGCACCTGCTTCAACGACGCCGACATCGTGGGCATCGCGGATGTATTTTCCGCAGGCGAAGACCCCATAGAAGGCGCCGACCGCGAAGGCTTGGTGGCCGGACTTGTGGGCCACGGGCACCGCCATGCCATGAGTGTGCCGGACGAGGCGGCGTTGAAAGCGTTCTTGGCTGAAGAATGCCAGCCCGGCGATATGCTTGTTTGTTTGGGGGCTGGGACCATCACCGCCTGGGCGAACGGGTTGGTGGATTGATTTATGGTGGGTTTCACCCACCCTACCGCGTAACGAAAGACCGTAGGGTGGGTGCAACCCACCGATTGTTGAGCTGATCACCCGCCCGGTGGCACCACCGGGCACACGCCTGACCTGCCCCCCGAGGGCAGGCGTGTTCACGCCCACCCTCCAGGACAGGCGTGTGCCCTCATTTTGCAATCTGAAGGTTGGGGCCTGGCGCGTTCCGTTCACCCCCCCCACAAACACCAAAAAACCGCAGCGCCGGGCAATTCGGGCTGCGTTTTGGGTTTCGGCGGGACGAAGTTGGGCAGGGCCCACCAATCGTGCGCGTCCGGGGTATCCACCCCGTTTCGTGGTCGTGCGGCCGGTGTAGCGCGCCGGTGGTTAACCCCTTCTTAACGCACCGCGCGGTGCCAGGGGCGACGGCCCATAAACGGCGAAATTGACATGGGCAATTCGATGGTTTCTATGGCCCCCAAACAGGCGCGCAAAGGCAGGGTTTCCATGGCTGATCTTCCCACCCCAAGGGGCCGATTGACGGCGGACAAAGACCTGGCGGGCCTGACCTGGCTGCGCGTGGGCGGGCCGGCGGATTGGTTTTTTCAGCCCGAAGACGTGGACGATTTGGTGCAATTTCTGGCCGATTTGGACCCCGCGATGCCGGTGTTCCCCATGGGTGTGGGCAGCAATCTGATCGTGCGCGATGGCGGCCTGCGGGCCGTGGTGATCCGCTTGGGCCGTGGCTTCCAAGATGTTGAAATCAATGGGGATTTGGTGACCTGCGGGGCAGGGGGCCTGGGGTCGCGGGCGGCCATGAAGGCAGCGGATGCAGGGCTGGATTTGACCTTCCTGCGCACCATCCCGGGCAGCATCGGGGGCGCGGTGCGCATGAACGCGGGCTGCTATGGCACCTATACCGCAGATGTATTCGTCTCCGCCCAAGGGATTAAACGCGACGGCACGGTGGTCACTTTGGGCAAGGACGACATGGGGTTCGCCTATCGCCAGACAGATGTGGCCCCGGATTTGGTCATCACCCACGCCACCTTCCGCGCGCCAGCGGGGGATGCGGACGCTTTGCACGCCAAAATGAAAGATCAGCTGCAAAAACGCGACGAAACCCAACCCACCAAGGACCGCACAGCCGGGTCCACCTTCCGCAATCCGGCCGGTTTTTCGTCCACGGGTCGCAAAGATGACACACATGAGTTGAAGGCCTGGAAGGTCATTGATGACGCAGGATGTAGGGGTTTGACCCTGGGCGGGGCCCAGATGTCGCCCAAACACAGCAATTTTCTGATCAACACCGGTGACGCAACTGCCGCAGACCTGGAAGGATTGGGGGAGTTGGTGCGAAAAAAGGTTGCCGCAGACAGTGGCCATGACCTAATCTGGGAAGTGATGAGGGTCGGAGAACCGGCCCCGCAAAAATAACGCGCAAAAAGCGCAAGAAATGGCCCCGTCAGAGGGCCGGACAGAGGCGATAAACGTGGCAGGTTCGGGCAGAGCTTCCAAACACGTTGCCGTATTGATGGGTGGTCCTTCCGCAGAGCGGGAAGTGTCGCTGTCATCGGGGACAGAATGCGCAGCCGCATTGCGGGCGGCGGGCTTTGGCGTGACCGAAGTCGACGCAGGCGCTGACTTGGCCCAAGTGCTGACCGATCTGTCCCCCGATGTGTGTTTCAATGCGCTGCATGGCCGGTGGGGGGAAGACGGTTGCGTGCAGGGAATTCTGGAATGGCTGCAGGTGCCTTATACCCATTCTGGGGTGTTGGCGTCGGCCCTGGCCATGGACAAGCAGCGCAGCAAAGAAGTGTTTAAAAGCAACGGCTTACCGGTCGTCGAAAGCCTGTTGATTGAAAAGAAAAACATCGGGTCGGACCATCCGATTGCCACGCCTTATGTGATCAAGCCCAACAATGAAGGGTCGTCAGTTGGGGTCTATTTGGTGGATGACACCATGAACGGCCCGCCCGTTTTGTCGGCGGATATGCCCGATGTGGTGATGGTGGAATCCTATGCCCCGGGGCGCGAAATGACCACCACGGTGCTGGGGGATCGGGCGCTGACGGTGACCGATATTTTGACCGACGGCTGGTACGATTTTGACGCCAAATACAAGACCGGCGGGTCGCGCCACGTGGTGCCCGCTGACGTGCCTGCCGACATCTTTGACGCTTGCATGGATTTTGCCCTGCGCGCCCACGCGGCCTTGGGGTGCCGGGGCATGTCGCGCACGGATTTCCGCTGGGACGACACACGCGGGCTGGACGGGTTGATCCTGCTGGAAACCAACACCCAACCGGGCATGACGCCCACGTCCCTGTCCCCAGAACAGGCCCAACACACAGGCATGTCGTTCGAAGCCCTGTGCACCTGGTTGGTGGAGGACGCCACATGCAACCGTTAGAGCCCATAAACACCTGGCAATCCCAGGCGGCCCGCAAGCCGATCCCGAAAGCCACCATCGCAGATCCGTCGCCGACGCGCATGCAATATAAGGCCCAACGCCTGTGGCTGACGCCGCTGATCCGGGGTCTGGTGCGCAAGGGAATTCCCGCCTTTGCGGTGGCGTTTTTCGCGTTGGCTTACTTTTCGGACCAAGAAAAAGTGCAGTCGTTGAATGCCGCCGTCACCACGGCGCGCGAAACGGTCGAAGCGCGGCCTGAATATTCCATCACAGCGCTTCAGATCGACGGGGCCAGCCCGGCTTTGTTTGCGGAATTGGACGAAGAATTGTCGGCCGATTTGCCCGCCAGCACCCTGTCGTTTGATCTGGATTCTGTGCGGTCTGAACTGGAAGCCATGCCCGCCGTAGAGCGCGCAGTGTTGCGCGTGGTGCCCGGCGGCGTGCTGTCTGTGACGGTTCAAGAAGTGCCGCCCGCATTGATGTGGCGTTCCGGCAGTGAATTGATTTTATTGGGTAAAAATGGAACGGCCCTGCGCAACGCCACGGCCCGTCGGGACTATCCCAACTTGCCATTGGTGGCAGGCGACAAGGCGGACAAATACACCGCCGAAGCCCTGGCCCTGTTCGCGGAGGCGCGTCCGTTGCACGGCGCATTGCGCGGGATGGTGCGTGTGGGGGAACGGCGTTGGGACCTGGTGTTGGCGGGGGATCAAAAGATCGCTTTGCCCGAACATGATCCGATATCTGCCCTGCGCCAAATCCTGGTGTTGGCCCAAACCAAAGACCTTTTGCGGCGCGATGTAACCCTTGTGGATTATCGCGCCCCCCGCCGCCCCACGGTGCGGCTTTCCACCGGTGCGCTGGAAATTGTGCGCACCCAACAACCTGCCTCTAAAACCAGGACAAATCCATGACCGACGCCTATGCTTTTCAACGCGAACTTGCCGCAAACCGTAACGATGCCCTGCAACGGGGGGTCTTGGCTGTTCTGGATGTAGGCACGTCAAAAATCGGCTGTCTTGTTCTGCGGATGGACACGGCCATGCGGGACTTTTCAGACGATTTCGCAGTGCCCTTTGCCAAACGCCAGGGCTTTCGCGTTGTGGGCGCTGCCACCACGCGGTCGCGCGGGGTGCGGTACGGCGAAGTGCAAACCATGGGCGAAACCGAACGCGCCGTGCGCACAGCGGTGCAAGCGGCCCAGAAAATGGCCAAGGCCCGTGTAGACCACGTTGTGGTGGCCTTCGGCGGCGGCGCGCCGCGGTCTTACGGTCTGGCAGGGGCTGTGGATGTGGCCGATGAAATCGTCGATGCCACCGATGTGTCGCGCGTTTTGTATGACTGCGACCAACCCGATCTGGGCCACGGACGCCAAGTGCTGCACGCGCAACCTGTGAATTTTGTGCTGGATGGCCGCACAGGGCTGAGTGATCCAAGCGGGCAGGTGGGGCGCGAATTGGCCGCCGACGTGCACCTTATTTCGTCCGATCAAGACGCTGTGCACAACATCTTGCGCTGTGTGGAACGTTGCGACTTGCAAGTGGCGGGGCTGACCACGGCATCGTACATGTCTGCTTTGTCGTCCTTGGTGGAAGACGAACAGGAATTGGGATCGGCCTGCATTGATTTTGGCGGCGGCAGCACAGGGGTCAGCGTTTTTGTGAAAAAGCACCTGATCTATTCCGACGTGGTGCGTTTGGGCGGCGATCACATCACCAGCGATATTTCCATGGGGTTGCAAATCCCCATGCCCCTGGCGGAACGGATCAAGACACTGTTCGGCGGGGCCATGGCCACAGGCATGGACGACCGCGAAATGATCGATCTGGGCGGTGAAACGGGCGATTGGGAACATGACCGACGCCAGGTCAGCCGGTCCGAATTGATCGGCATCATTCGCCCCCGCATTGAAGAGATTTTGGAAGAAGTCCACGCCCGTTTGGGGGCCGCGGGATTTGAACATTTGCCCAGTCGTCAGGTGGTTTTGACAGGCGGTGCCAGCCAAATGCCGGGCCTGGACGGGCTGGCCGCGCGGCTGTTGGGGCAGAACGTGCGCTTGGGGCGGCCCATGCGGGTGCAAGGCTTGCCGCAGGCAGCCACCGGGCCTGCTTTTGCGTCTGCCGTGGGCTTGGCGCTGCATGCTGCAGACCCCCATCAGGAATGCTGGGACTTCGATGTGCCGCCTGAAGATTACTCGGCCCAACCTCTGAAACGCGCCCTGCGGTGGTTTAAAGAGAACTGGTGACCCCAATATCCTGGGGAAACCGGCTTAATCTGGGGGTAAATGTGGCAAAAAGGCCAATATTTCGCCTAAGTTAGACGTTTTTTGGTGACGGGACGGGGGAAGTCGCGTTATGCTCTTTCCCATAAACAAAAGGGCCGAGCAGTAAAAAGGCCCCATAACAGGCGGACGACCTATGACATTGAACCTTTCCATGCCTTCGCATGAGGAATTGAAGCCGCGTATCACCGTGTTCGGTGTGGGCGGGGCAGGCGGCAATGCCGTCGACAACATGATCGAAAAAGCTTTGGACGGCGTAGAGTTCGTGGTGGCCAACACCGACGCGCAAGCGCTGCAACACGCCAAAGCCCCCACCAAGATCCAGATGGGTGTGAAAATCACCGAAGGCTTGGGTGCGGGTGCCAAGGCCGTTGTGGGGGCCGCTGCCGCCGAAGAAAGCATCGAACAGATCGTGGATCAGCTGGCCGGGTGCCACATGTGCTTTATCACCGCCGGGATGGGCGGGGGCACCGGGACCGGGGCCGCGCCGATCATTGCACAAGCTGCGCGGGAACTGGGCGTTCTGACCGTGGGCGTTGTCACCAAGCCGTTCCAGTTTGAAGGCGGCAAGCGCATGTCCCAGGCGGAAGCCGGGGTCGAAGCGCTGCACAAAGTCGTGGACACGTTGATCATCATTCCCAACCAGAACCTGTTCCGGTTGGCCAATGAAAACACCACCTTCACCGAAGCCTTCAGCTTGGCAGATGATGTTTTGTATCAAGGGGTTAAGGGCGTCACCGACCTGATGGTGCGGCCTGGCCTGATCAACCTGGACTTTGCAGACGTTCGCGCCGTGATGGACGAAATGGGCAAAGCCATGATGGGCACAGGCGAAGCGGAAGGCGAAGATCGCGCCGTTCAAGCCGCCGACAAAGCGGTGTCGAACCCGCTGCTGGACGAAATCAGCCTGCGCGGCGCACGCGGCGTGTTGATCAACATCACGGGCGGCACGGATCTGACCTTGTTTGAACTGGACGAAGCCGCCAATCGCATCCGCGAAGAAGTGGACGCCGACGCAAACATCATCGTGGGATCTACCTTGGATACGTCCATGAACGGGTCCATGCGCGTGTCTGTTGTGGCCACGGGCATTGATGCCAAAACTGTTGCGCAACAAGTGCCGCTGCAGGGCGCTGCTGCTGCGACGGCGGCCCCGTTGGTGCTGGAAGAAGAAGCCGCCCCGGTGGAAGAGCCTGAGTTGACATTCATCGCACCGTCTGCGGCGGAAAGCGTGGCAGAAACGGCTGAACCGGCTTTGCCTTTGGGGGACATGCACGATGTGCCCCCACCTGCTTATCAGCCGGCCCCTGAACCCATGACATCGGTCGAAGCCCCGTTGGATCCTGTGGACACCATGCCTGCAGCGTCCCGCGGTGAACCGTCGCAAGAAACGCTGGACCGTTTGCGTGCTGCAGTGGAAAAATCGCCCGAACCTGCGATGCCACAGCCCGTGGCAGAGCCGGCAGTGATGCACCAACCCATGGCAGAACCGGCCCCGATGCCTGCCCCCGCAGACGAATCGAAGGGTCGCTTTGGGATCAACAGCCTGATTAACCGCATGACCGGCCAATCGGGCGAGGTTGAGGCCGCCCCAACCGAACGCGCGCAACCCCAAATGGGCTATGCAGAGCCGCACGAGGAAGAACGCACTGAAATTCCAGCGTTTTTGCGGCGTCAAGCCAACTAAAACGGCTGTAAATCAGACAGGAACAGGGCGCTTTCGGGCGCCCTTTTTCGTGGGTTAGGGGGAAATATGTCAGATTTGCGGCAAAGTATTTCACCCGGTTGCAAAGCGTGAATTGTTTCAGCCCGTGAAAATCCTTACCAAGGCGTCACGGTGGTGGAGTCGTATGCAACAGACACTCAAACAAAGCGTGACGTTTAACGGACAGGGCCTGCATTCTGGCAAACCTGTTCGCATGGTCGTGCGCCCCGCCGCAGCTGAATTCGGCATCTGGTTCAAGCGCACCGATGTATCGGACGGCGACGCCATGGTGCCCGCCCTTTGGAACAGCGCTGTGCACACCCCGCTGTGCACACGGCTGGTGAACGAAGACGACGTGTCCGTGTCCACGGTGGAACACGTGATGGCGGCTTTGTCCGGGTGCGGGATCACCAACGCCTTGATCGAATTGAACGGGCCCGAAGTGCCGATCCTGGACGGAAGTGCTTTGCCGTTCGTCCGGGCGTTCCTGGCCTGCGGTGTGATGGAACAAGACGCACCGCTGCGCGCGGTCAAGGTCGTCAAGCCAGTGGAAGTGCGTGTGGGCGACAGTGTCGCGCGGCTGACCCCGAACGACCACTTGGAAATGCGGTTTGAAATCGACTTTGCCGACCGGGCCATTGGCCAGCAGTCCAAGGAAATGTCCTTGGCCAACGGCGCTTTCGTGCATCATCTTTGCGACAGCCGTACTTTCTGTCGCCAATCGGACGTGCATTCCATGCAGGCCCAGGGCCTGGCGTTGGGGGGCACCATGGAAAACGCCATCGTTGTGGATGGGGACCAGGTCCTCAGCCCCGGTGGTTTGCGCCACGACGACGAACCTGTGCGCCACAAGATGCTGGACGCTTTGGGGGATTTGGCCTTGGCGGGCGTGCCCATCATCGGGCTGTATTACGGCCACAAGGCGGGGCACACCCTGACCAACAAACTGTTGCAGGCGCTGATGTCGGACCCCACCAATTTCCAGATCGTGGAATGCGATGCGACCCAAGCAGCGTCGCTTCCCGGCGCTGGCGTATCCCGCGCGGACCTGGCACCGTATCTTTGACACGGCATCTGTCACACAGGCGTGTAAACCTTGCCTTAAATTCTGTTGGTTAGCCCTTCCGGTGCCACAACATAGTGTGCTATGCACTGATCAACGCTGACGACGGGGGCAGGATGCTGCGGTTCTGCGCAAAACTTGTGTTTGCTCTGGTCCTGATTCTGGGCCTTGTCGGCTGTGGGATCAACGATGATCCCACCGTCCCGCTTGAGAATTTCACCGCCAAAGAAATCTATGATCGCGGTGAATTTGAATTGGAACGCCGCCGTCCCGCCAAAGCCGCCTTTTATTTCGGAGAGATCGAGCGCCTGTATCCCTATTCGGAATGGGCCAAGCGCGGGTTGATCATGCAGGCCTTTGCCTATCATAAGGCGCGCGACTACGAAAACAGCCGGTCATCGGCGCAACGGTATTTGGACTTTTACCCTGCCGATGAAGACGCAGCCTATGCGGCGTATTTGCTGGCGCTCAGCTATTACGATCAAATCGACGAAGTGGGGCGCGACCAGGGCCTGACCTTTCAAGCCTTGCAAGCCCTGCGGGTCGTGATCGAACGGTATCCTGACAGCGTCTATGCCAAGGAAGCCGCTGCCAAATTTGACCTGGCCTTCGATCACCTGGCGGCCAAGGAAATGGAAATCGGGCGGTATTACCTGCGTCGGGGGCATTTTGCCGCCTCTATCAAACGGTTCCGCGTGGTGGTGGAAGATTTCCAAACCACGTCCCACACCGCTGAAGCCCTGTACCGTTTGGTGGAAGCGTATATGTCCCTGGGCCTGATCGAAGAAGCCCAAGCGGCTGGGGCGATCCTGGGGTTCAACTATCAAGACACGGTTTGGTACGAAGACGCCTTCGGGTTGCTGACCAAAGAAGGGTACGAACCGCAGGCCAATGGCAACAACTGGCTGGCGCAAATCTATCGCCAGATGGTGAAGGGCGAATGGCTCTGACGCTGAAAGGGCGGCCATGCTGCGCGGCCTGACCATCCAAGACATGTTGATCATCGACCGGCTGGACCTGGAATTCCAACCGGGTTTGAACGTGCTGACCGGGGAAACCGGCGCGGGCAAATCCATTCTGTTGGACTGCCTTGGCTTTGTGCTGGGGTGGCGCGGTCGGGCCGAACTTGTGCGCGCCGGTGCCGCCCGGGGCGAGGTGACAGCGGATTTCGACCTGCCGCCGGACCACCGTGTGTTTCAAGTGTTGGACGACGCCGATGTGCCCCACGACGGGGAATTGATCTTGCGCCGCACCAACGCCCCGGACGGACGCAAAACCGCCTTTATCAATGATCGCCGCGCGTCGGGGGAATTGCTGCGGGCCGTGGCGGAAACCTTGATCGAACTGCACGGCCAACACGATGACCGGGGCCTGTTGAACGTGTCTGGCCATCGCCGTTTGTTGGACGATTTTGCCAAGGCTGACCGTGAAAAAACCGCCTGCAAATCTGCATGGGCCGCCCTGCGCACAGCGCGCAAAGACCTGCAAGACCACCGCGACGCAAGTGCCGCCCTGGCGGAAGAAGAAGACTTCCTGCGCCACGCCGCCAAGGAACTGGGCGATCTGGCCCCCACGGTGGGCGAGGCGGAAAAACTGGACGCCCAACGTCGCCTGATGCAATCGGCGGAACGCATTCGCGACGACATTGCCAACGCAGCGCAAGTCATGGGTGGCGACGGGGCGGAAGGCAGTTTGGGCGACGGGCTGCGATGGCTGGAAGGGGCCGCTGCCAAACTGGAAGACGGTCTTTTGGACGCAGCGCTGACCCGCGTCAGCCGGGCGTTGAACGAACTGGCCGAAGCGCAGCAAGCGGTGGACGATGTGGTGCGGTCTTTGGACTTTGATGCCCATGAATTGGAACGGGTGGAAGAACGCCTGTTTGCCATCCGCGCCTTGGCGCGCAAACACGACGTCACGGCGGATGATTTGCCGGCATTGGCCGAAACGCTGACGGCCCGGCTGGCAGCGTTGGACAATTCGCAGGGCAATTTGGCCGATCTGGAAGCCGCCGTGGCGTTGGCCCAAAGCACCTATGATGATGCGGCCCAGGCCCTGACGCAGGCGCGCCGGGCCGCTGCCACCCGCCTTGATGCGGCCATGGCGTCCGAATTGGCCCCGCTGAAGATGGAACGCGCGGTGTTTTCCACCGATGTGACGGCCACCGACCCGGGCCCGGATGGGGCGGATGCAGTGGCGTTTCGCGTGGCCACAAACCCCGGCGCGCCCGCAGGACCGCTGAACAAAATCGCCTCTGGCGGGGAATTGAGCCGGTTTTTACTGGCGCTGAAAGTGTGCCTGACCGGCGAAGACAGCGGGCGGACGTTGATCTTTGACGAAATCGACCGGGGTGTTGGTGGGGCCACAGCCGATGCCGTGGGACGCCGTTTGGCGGCTTTGGGGCAGGGCGGGCAGGTGCTGGTGGTGACCCACAGCCCGCAAGTCGCAGCCCTTGGATCCGCCCACTGGACCGTCGCAAAAGAAGTGCGCGGCAACGAAACCTTCAGCCAAGTCACCCGCCTGTCGGACGATGCACGCGCCGATGAAATCGCCCGCATGTTGTCGGGCGACACGATCACCCCCGAAGCTGTGGCCGCCGCGAAATCCTTGATGTCTGCCTGACCGCGTCAGTTCCCGCCGACAAGTTTGCCGGGGTTCATGATGTTGTGGGGGTCCAGCGCGCGTTTGATCTGGCCCATCAGGCCCCAAGCCGCGCCGTGTTCCGCCTCCATATACGGCAGTTTGCCCAGGCCCACACCGTGTTCGCCCGTGACCGTGCCCCCCATGGACAAGGCCCGTTCCACCATCCGCTGCGACAGGGCAAGGGCAGCGTCCTTTTCTGCAGTGTTGCCCGGTTCGATCAACAAGATCGCGTGGAAATTGCCGTCGCCCACGTGCCCCAAGATCGGGCCTGGAATGGGGGACTTGGCAATGTCGGCGCGGGTGTCTTCCACTGCCTGGGCCAGGTTGGACATGGGCACGCACAGGTCGGTCACCACCGCCCGCGCGCCCGGACGGGACGCCAAAATCGCATAGTATGCATTGTGGCGCATGGCCCAAAGTTTGCTGCGGTCTTCGGCCTGAACCGCCCACTGGAAATCCGCGCCGCCGAAATCTTCGACGATGGCGCCGAAGGTTTCTGACTGTTCTTTCACCGCCGTGGGGCTGCCGTGGAATTCCACCAACAAGTGCGGTTTGGCGGGCATCTGCGCACCGGCATAGGCATTGAAGGCCAGCGCCGTGGCCCCATCCACAAATTCGATCCGCGCCATGGGCACACCCGATTGGATTGTGGCCGTCACCGCATTTACAGCGCTGTCCATATCGTCAAAGGCGCAGATTGCGGCGGCGGTGGCTTCTGGCTGGCCGTGCAACCGCAAGGTCAGTTCTGTGATCAATCCCAAGGTGCCTTCTGCGCCCACCATCAACCCCGTCAGGTCATACCCCGCTGCCGATTTGCGCGCGCGGGTGCCGGTGCGGATGATCTGCCCATCGGCCGTCACCACTTCCAGCCCCAAAACATTGTCGCGCATGGTGCCGTATCGCACGGCTGTGGTGCCCGACGCGCGGGTCGATGCCATGCCCCCTAAGGTGGCGTTGGCCCCAGGATCGACGGGAAACATCAGTCCCGTGGCGCGCAGGTCCGCGTTCAACGCTTCGCGTGTGATGCCGGGTTGCACGCGCGCATACATGTCGTCTTGGGACACGTCCAACACTTGGGCCATGTCGCGAAAATCCACTGTCACCCCCCCGCGCGCCGCGCTTGTCTGCGCTTCCAGCGATGTGCCCACGCCAAAGCCGATCAGGGGGCAGTGATGCTGCGCGCAGATTGCCACGATTTGGGCCACGTCCTGGGTGCACCTGGGATAGGCTACGGCGTCGGGGGCCATGGTGGGGAAGTGGCTTTCGCTTTGCCCGTGCAGCGCCAAGTCAGACGCAGAGGTGCTGATCTGATCCCCCATGGTCGATTTCAGCTGTTGGACCGCATCGAAGATTGCCATCTTGCCACTCCTGTGATTGCTTGCACCTTAAGGCCCAGCAAGAAGTTCTGAAAGATGGCACTGACCCCCAAAACCCTGTTGACCCGTGCGGTGGCAGATGTGCGGCAGGCCTGGCGTGTGATGTTGACGCGCGGCCCCGGGCAAATCCAGTTTTGGTTTATCGCTTTGGGGGTGGGCATCCTGTCGGGGGCCGCCGCCATCGCGTTCCGCTTTGTGGTGGAAGAAGGAAAATCCGCGATCTACGGCGTGGAAAACATCCTGTTTGTGCATCTTCCCTGGTACGCAATGATCGCCATTCCCACCTGTGGCGGCCTGGCGGTGGGGTTCATCTTGACCCGGTTTACCCCGGACGCGCGCGCGCGATCGGTGGCGGATGTGATCCAAGGCGCTGCCCTGCGCGAAGGGCGGATGGAACGCCGCGCGGGTCTGGCGTCGGCCTTGGCGTCGGCCATCACCTTGTCCACCGGCGGGTCCACCGGGCGCGAAGGGCCGGTGGTGCATTTGGCGGGGGTCATTTCCACCAAGGCCGCAGATTTTTTCCGTGTGGACGGTGTGACGGGCCGCGACCTGTTAGGGTGTGCTGTGGCCGCGGCGGTGTCGGCCAGCTTCAACGCCCCCATCGCCGGCGCGTTGTTCGCATTGGAAGTGATCTTGCGCCATTTCGCCATTCACGCCTTTGCCCCCATCGTCATTGCATCGGTGGCGGGGGCGGTGATGGGGCGGATGGTCTTTGGCAATGTGGCTGAATTTTCCTTGGCCGCCCTGACGCTGCAAGACTTCTATCTAGAACTTCCGGCCTTTTTGTTGCTGGGCATTCTGTGCGGTCTGGTCAGCGTGGCCTTCATGCGCGGCGTGTTTTTGGCCGACGACGTGGCCAGTGATTTGACGCAACGGTATTCCATCCCCGCCATGATCCGCCCCGCTTTGGCAGGCGCGCTTTTGGGGATCATCGCGATCTGGTTCCCGCACATCATCGGGGTCGGCTATGACATGACCACCCGGGCATTGTCGGGTGGGTTGGGGCTGACGGATGTGATTGTGTTCGCGGTAATCAAAGCCCTGGCGGTGGCCATCACCATGGCCGGACGCATGGGGGGCGGAATATTTTCCCCCAGCCTGATGATGGGCGCGTTGACCGGGCTGGGGTTCGGGATTGTGGCCACGGCGATCTTGCCCACGGTGTCGGGTGCTGTGCCGCTTTATGCGCTGGCGGGCATGGGGGCTGTGGCGGCGGCTGTGTTGGGGGCGCCCATTTCCACAACGCTGATCGTGTTTGAATTGACCGGCAACTGGCAGGCGGGGCTGGCGGTGATGGTGGCGGTGTCGCTGTCCACCGCCTTGGCATCGCGGATGGTGAACCAAAGTTTCTTTTTGACCCAATTGGCGCGGCGCGGGGTGCAGGTGGCGGAAGGGCCGCAGGCATATCTGTTGTCAGTGCTGCCCGTGGCCCGGGTGATGGTGGGCAAAGATGACGCCACCATGCCCGATGACGCCGCGTGTTGGGACCTTGTGGAACAGGGCAACTATGTTGACGGCAGCGCCACGCTTGAGGTGGCGATGCGCGTCTTCGACGCCGCGAATACACGCTTCATTCCCGTGGTCAGCTTGGGCGGCGAAGACCGCCCGCCGGAATTGTTGGGGGTTGTGTTTCAGGTGGATGCCCTGCGCGCGTTCAACCGCGCCTTGTCGGCCAGATCGGCCGAAGAACATTCCTGACCCGTCAGACCTGTTCGATGGCCAGCTTTTCGTGGGGGTAGAACGCGATGTGGCCCGCGATGTCTTCCATGCCGCTGATGGGTGTTTCGTAAGACCACGCCACATCCGCGATGGGGCCGTTCTTGGTTTCGATGGAATAATAGCTGGCCTCGCCTTTGAACGGGCAGGTGCTGGTTTTGTCGGACCGATCCAGCAAGGCCATGGCGATGTCGCTGCGGGGGAAATAGATCACGGGTGGATACCCGTCTTCCACCAATTCCAGCGCGTTCGACGTTTCGCAAATCACGGCCCCGGCGGCACGCACACTCCATCTGCCATCCGTTTTGTGGATTTTGATGCGGTCAGTCATGGATGCCCCCTTTGTATCAACGTCGCTCAGATCGGTCTTGTGGCGTCGTTTAACCATACCCGCGCCGATTGTGACAGATGCGGGTGCAAAGTTTCTTGGACACGGGCGTGGTATGCGTTCAGCCAATCCCGTTCGGCGGGGGCCAAGGTGTCGGCCACGATCAAACGCCGGTCAATGGGGGCCAAGGTCAGGGTTTCAAATTCCAGCATTGCCCGCCCGTCGTCCCCGTCCTGGTGGGGGCGGGCTTTGCGCACAGCGATCAGGTTTTCGATGCGGATGCCGTAGTCACCCGCCTTGTAATACCCCGGTTCATTCGACACGATCATGCCCGGTTCAAACGCCACATCGCTGATGCGGCTGATGCGTTGGGGGCCTTCGTGGACTGACAAAAAGCTGCCCACGCCGTGCCCCGTGCCGTGGTCGAAGTCCAACCCTAAATCCCACAGCGGCGCGCGGGCGAAGGCGTCGATGTGTTGGCCCGCCAAGCCCTGGGGGAAGCGCAACATGGACACCGCGATCATCCCGCGCAACACGGCGGTGAAGACCTGCTTCATCCGCGCACTGGGGGTGCCCAGGGGCAAGACGCGGGTGATGTCGGTGGTGCCTTGGGGATATTGCGCGCCGCTGTCGATCAACAGCAGGCTGTCAGCGTCCAGGGGCCGGTTGGTGCCGTTTGTAACCCGGTAATGCACGATGGCCCCGTTGGGCCCGCTGCCACAGATTGTTTCAAAGCTGATGTCGTGGATGTTGCCGTGGCGGCGGCGGTGGTCTTCCAGGGCGGTCACCACGTCGATTTCGGTCAGGCCACTGTGATCTTGGGCGTCAAACCAGGCCAGAAATTCGGTGAACGCCACGGCGTCGGTTTCATGGGCGGCCCGCGCCCCGGCCAGTTCCACCGCGTTTTTGCGGGCCTTGGGCAGGGTGCAGGGGTCTTGGCCGTGAACCACGTCTGCCGGGCCAGCCTGCAGCGCCGCCATTGCCGCCGCCGGAAGCGAGGCCGGGTCCACCAAAACCCGCCCGCCCAAAGACGTCAAATGCGCGGAAAACGCAGCCCAGTCGTGTTGGTCAATGGCCGGGTCTGGACCCAAATCTGCAAATTTATCTTGGTCCGAAAACAACGCCACGCGACCATTGGCGGTGATCGTCGCAAAGGCCTGGACCACGGGCGTGCGGGGGATGTCCGCGCCGCGGATGTTCAACAGCCAACAGATGCTGTCGGGCAGGGTCAACACAGCGGCGTCGCAGTCCCGTTCCGCCACGGCCGCGCCGATCAGCGCGCGTTTGTCGCCCGACGTCTGGCCCGCCAGAGACACATCATGGGCCCACACTTTACCCTTGGGCGGGGCGGGGCGGTCGGTCCAAATGGCATCCACGCCGTTGTCTGCGGCCACCAGTTCGATCCCCGATCCGTCCAAGGCTTTTTGCGTGGCCTCCAACTGCGCGACCGTGTGAAGCCAGGGGTCAAAACCGATCCGCGCGCCTGCGGGTGCGGTTTCGCGCAGCCAATCCGCCAGGCTGGTTTCGGGCCAGGGCACGGGGGTAAAAACGTCGGCGGTTTGATCTTGCACCTGCAACCGGTACCGCCCGTCGATGAACACCCCGGCCACGCCCTGCAGGACGCAGGCAAACCCCGCAGACCCGGTGAACCCGGTCAGCCAGGCAAGGCGTTCATCGCAGGGTGCCACGTATTCGCCTTGGTGCTTGTCGGCGCGGGGTACCAGAAATCCATCCAAGTCGTGTTCCGACATCCAAGCGCGCAATCGGTCCAAACGCGGCGGGCCTTGGTGGGGTGAAGTGGTTGCGTCAAAGGTCTGGAACATGGGGCCCCCGGGATCAATCAGGGGGCAACCATGGCCGCAATCGCGCGCCTTCGCAATGGGGTCAACCGGCGCGTTTCATGCCGCTGATGCGCGCCCGCGCGCGTGGATCATTGTCGAACAGGGCGGCCAATTGTTCCGTCATCGCCCCCGCCAATTGTTCCACATCGGTGATGGTGACCGCCCGGTCGTAATACCGCGTCACGTCGTGGCCGATACCGATGGCCAACAATTCCACCTGTTTGCGCTTTTCCACCATGGCGATCACGTCGCGCAGGTGTTTTTCCAAGTAACTGGCTGGGTTGATCGACAATGTGCTGTCATCCACCGGCGCGCCGTCCGAAATCACCATCAGGATTTTGCGCGATTCATTGCGCGACACCATGCGACGGTGCGCCCATTCCAGGGCTTCGCCGTCGATGTTTTCCTTCAGCAGGCCTTCTTTCATCATCAGGCCCAGGTTGGGCCGCGCACGCCGCCACGGGGCGTCGGCCCCTTTGTAGACGATGTGGCGCAGATCGTTCAGGCGACCGGGCGATTGGGGCCGTCCGTCTGCCAGCCATTTTTCGCGGCTTTGCCCGCCTTTCCAGGCCCGGGTGGTGAACCCAAGGATTTCCACCTTCACAGAACACCGTTCCAACGTGCGCGCCAGAACGTCCGCGCAAATCGCCGCAATGGAAATCGGCCGCCCGCGCATAGAGCCAGAGTTATCCAGCAGCAGCGTCACGCAGGTGTCGCGGAATTCTGTGTCTTTTTCCACTTTGAACGACAGGGGCGTTGTGGGGTTGGCCACGACCCGCGCCAGGCGGCCTGCGTCCAACATGCCTTCTTCCAAGTCGAATTCCCACGACCGGTTCTGCTGGGCCTGCAAGCGGCGCTGCAACTTGTTGGCCAAGCGGCTGACAGCCCCCTTCAACGGGTCCAACTGTTGATCGAGATAGGCCCGCAGCCGTTCCAATTCTTGCGGTTCGGCCAAGTCTTCGGCGCGAATTTCTTCGTCGAATTCGGTGTCATACACAGCATAGTCCGGGTCCGCGTCAGACACCGGTTGCGGGGCAGGGGGTTCCAGCGGGGCTTCGCCGTCGGGCATTTCCGCTTCGTCGCCCATTTCCACCTCGGCCATATCGTCCAAGGTTACCTGGGCCGACGCCGCGTCGTCTTGCTGTTCTTGAGATTGTTCTGGACTGGCGTCCATGTCCTGTTCGTCGTCGCTGTCGTCTTGGCCGGTGCTGTCGGGCTGGTCGTCTTCTTCTTGATCGGACCCACCGTCGTCTTCGGCATCTTCATCTTCGCCGTCTGGGTCGTCGCCCAACTGATCGCCGTACCCCAGATCGTCGATCATCTGGCGGGCGAATTTTGCAAAGGTGGACTGGTCGGACAGGGCGTCTTCCAAGCTGCCCAACCCTTCACATTGCGCTTCGATGAAATCGCGCCACAGGTTCATGACGTTGGCCGCGTCGGGTGGCAAATCGCGTCCCGTGGCCAAGTGGCGCACCAAATATCCGGCCGCCACAGACAAGGGCGCTTGGGCGGCTTCTTTCACGTCGCCGTATCCGCGCCGCAACGCTTCGTTGCCGATTTTCACGTCGATGTTGCTGGCGGTGCCCGGCATATCGCGCGCGCCCACGGCTTCGCACCGCGCCGTTTCCATCGCCTCAAATATATCCCGCGCCATTTGGCCTTGGGGGACATATTTGTTGTATGTGCCTTCGTCGTGATATTTGTGGCGCAGCGCCAGGGCGTCGGCGGTCCCGCGCGCCAACAGCACTTCTTCGCGCGTCATGCGGCGGCTGACCTGGGGCAGGCGGATCGCTTCGCCTGTGGCCCCGGGCGGATCGACGGAATAGCTGACCGACAATTCGGGATCGTTGGCCATGACTTTGGTGGCCTCTGCCAGGGCCTTCTTGAACGGATCAGCTGGGTTGTCGTTTTGTCCTGCCATAGTGCAGCACCCCCTTAAATGGGATGGGCTTAAGGCTTACCCCAAGCTCATGCTGGCCGCACTTTCCGGCAGCTCTTCGTCGAAGCAGCGTTGATAAAATTCAGCCACCGTTTCGCGTTCCAATTCGTCACATTTGTTCAAGAACGACAGGCGGAAAGCGTATCCCACGTCGCGGAAAATCTCGGCGTTTTGGGCCCAGGCGATGACAGTCCGGGGCGACATCACGGTGGACAGATCGCCGTTCATAAATGCCGTTCGGGTCAGGTCTGCCACCGTCACCATTTGCTTGACCTGCTTGCGGCCTTCTTCGGTGTTGTAATTGGGGTTTTTCGACAAGATGATCGCGCTTTCGGCGTCCACAGACAGGTAATTCAGCGTCGCCACCAGGGACCAGCGGTCCATCTGGCCTTGGTTGATCTGCTGCGTGCCGTGGTACAGGCCCGTTGTATCGCCCAAACCAACGGTGTTGGCGGTGGCAAAAATGCGGAAGTGCGGGTGGGGATTGATCACTTGGTTTTGGTCCAGCAGCGTCAGCTTGCCGTCCACTTCCAAAACCCGCTGGATCACGAACATCACATCCGCACGACCAGCGTCATATTCATCAAACACAATCGCTGTGGGATTGCGCAGGGCCCAGGGCAAGATGCCTTCTTGGAAATCTGTAACCTGCTTGCCGTCTTTCAGCTTGATGGCGTCTTTGCCGATCAGGTCAATCCGGGAAATATGGCTGTCCAGGTTCACCCGCACGCAGGGCCAGTTCAACCGCGCGGCCACCTGTTCGATGTGGGTGGATTTGCCTGTGCCGTGGTACCCTTGCACCATAACCCGCCGATTGTGGGCGAACCCGGCCAGGATGGCCAAAGTGGTGTCGGGGTCGAACTTATAGGTGCTGTCCAGATCCGGCACGCGGTCGGACATTTCGGCGAAGCCTTTGACGACCATATCAGTTTCAATGCCGAACACGTCACGCACCGAAATGTCTTGGGTGGGATCCATGTTGAGGTCCAGGTTTCCGTCAGGCATTGCAATTCTCCGAGTCAGGCACGCTCCCGCGCGTGGTGCAACATAATGCAGGGCGGGGCAAGGGGAAGGCCGGGGCGATAAAGTGTTGCTTGGAAATTTCGCCCAGGTAAACTGCCCCCATCGCGTGGGGGAAAGTGCGCTGACAGATCTGGCCGACATCGAAGACATGATCGCGCGCGTGGCCCTGGGGGACCGCGTTGCTTTCGACGCACTTTATTCTGCAACAAGTGCGAAACTTTTTGGGGTGTCCCTTCGTATCTTAAATGACAGGCCTGAAGCAGAGGAGGCTTTGCAAGAAACATACGTCCGGATTTGGAACAAAGCCGCGTCTTACAAGGTGAATGGATTAAGTCCCATGACCTGGCTGATCACGGTGGCGCGCAACATTGCCATCGATCGCAAGCGCAAGCGCAAACCTGACACATTGGAAGTGCCAGATGTTTTGCCCGATCCGGGACCAGGCCCTGAAGATGCCGCCATAAACGCAGACAATCGTACCCGGTTGGATGCGTGCTTGGCCAAGCTGCCCGCTGATCATGCGGCGGCGGTCAAGCAAGCCTATATAGAGGCGTACACCTATGCGGAATTGGCCGAAATCTACGGCGTTCCGCTGAACACTATGCGAACTTGGCTGCGCCGCAGTCTGATCGCGCTGAGGGAGTGTTTGTCATAATGGCAGACCCAAACAACGATGCAGCTTTGGCGGGCGAATACGCCATGGGGCTTTTGCAAGGGGCCGAGGCACGCGTGTTCGAAGACCGCTTGACCCGCGAACCCGATTTGCGCGCCCTTTATGCTGCCTGGGCGGATGACCTGGCCGTGCTGGAAGCGGATCCATTGCCCGCACCCGATGGGATTAAGTCGGCGGTGGACATGCACCTGTTTGGTCCCCCCGAAACACTGTGGGACAAGCTGCGCGGGTTCGTTGTTTTGGGCACGGGTGTTGCGGCCTTGGCGGTGCTTGTGACCGTTGGGGTGCAATTTTTGCCGTCGTCGGCAGATTATTCCGTACAAATGACGGCGGACAACCTGGACGTCGAAGCAGATGTCTTCGCTGACGACCGCACCGTGCGCGTCGCTGTGGCCACGTCCCAAGCGCCCGACGGCAAAGACCATGAACTGTGGATTATCCCGGCAGGCCAAGCGCCCATTTCTTTGGGTGTGCTTAAAGATGGGCCCGTGATCTTGCCCGCTGGCATCGCCCTGCCTGGCGCCGTTTTGGCTGTGACTGTGGAAGCCCAGGGCGGGTCGCCCAATGGTGTCCCCACCACAAGCCCCATTGCCGTTGTTTCCTTGGACGCAGCATAAATCTAAATTTTCTTGAAACTCTTTTTCGGGATGTCCCGTGGCTTCGAGGGACCAAGCAGAACAGCTTGGCATTCTTAAGGAGAAGCCAGAATGAATTTCAAGACCATCGCCACCGTCGCCACCCTCGCTATGTCTGCCAGCTTTGTGACCGCTGCGTCGCACTCTGAAACCGGCAACCCAATGGTGGGCGGGGCCCCGATGTTCGAAGAAAAAAACATCGTTGAAAACGCCGTGAATTCCAAAGACCACACCACGTTGGTGGCTGCCGTTCAGGCCGCAGGTCTGGTGGACGCGCTGCAGGGCCCAGGCCCCTTCACCGTATTTGCCCCGGTGAACGCAGCGTTCGCTGCCCTGCCAGACGGCACGGTTGAAACCCTGCTGCTGCCAGAAAACAAAGGCACACTGACCAAAGTTCTGACAGCCCACGTTGTGGCTGGCAAACTGTCGGGTGCGGACCTGATGCGCCAAGCCAAAGCATCCTCTGACGGTTTCGTTCACCTCAAAACTTTGTCAGGTGACGCGCTTTCGGCTCAAGTCCGGGGCAAAAACCTGTATATCTATGACGAAAGCGGAAACGCCGCCAAGGTTACCATTGCTGATGTGAACCAGTCCAACGGCGTGATCCATGTGGTCAACAAGGTTTTGCTGCCGAAGTAAGCTGATCTGACCCATGGGGCTGTTCCGCGATGGGAGACGCGGAACAGCCATTTCGCACAACAATAATAAGGAAAGACACGCATGAAACGCAGAACATTCATTGGGGCCGCATTGGCCAGCACAGCCGTCACGCCCGTTTGGGGCGAAGGGACTTTTGAGGTCACGCGGACGCAAGCAGAATGGCGGGCCATGCTGACACCCACTGAATTTGCCGTCATGCGCCAGGAAAAAACCGAACGCCCCTTCACATCGCCATTGGACAAGATCTATGCCAAAGGCACCTATCATTGCCGGGGCTGCGACTTGGCGGTCTATTCTTCCAAGCACAAATATGACAGCGGCACAGGCTGGCCGTCGTTTTACAAATCTTTGCGCAATGCCATCGGCACCAAGGAAGACAACAAGTTATTCGCCACCCGCACGGAATGTCATTGCCGCCGTTGCGGCAGTCACTTCGGCCACATCTTCAACGACGGGCCACAACCCACGGGCAAGCGCCACTGCTTGAACGGGGTCAGCCTGGTGTTCAAAGCCGCCTAAAACGGCCCACACGGATTTTCGTCAAGTTCTGAAAGACTTCGACAGCCGTCAGTGAAAACTGCGGCTGTCTTTGATTTGGTCCCAAGCCCACACAACTTCTTGCAGCTTTTCTTCGTCCGACCGGTCGCCGCCGTTCATGTCAGGGTGAAGAACCTTGATCAAGGCCTTGTAACTCTTGCGAATTTCCGCCTTCGTCCAGTGGTCCTTGGCTTCCAAGATTTCAACGGCGCGGCGTTCTGTGGCGGGCAATTTGCGGGTGCCGGTGATGGATTTGCCTGGGTTCTGCGTGGCGTTGGCCCCCAAAACCTGATGCGGATCGTCCACCCCCAACCTGGCCCAAGCGCGCTGTTCTTCGGTGGGTTTGCCAAAGGGTTTGGTTTCGCGTTCCCACACCCGGTCGCTGTCCATTTGGGCGTTCATTTCTTCTTCGGTCGATCCGTCAAAGAAGTTCCATTTCAAATTATATTCGCGCACGTGGTCTTTGCAGAACCAGAAAAAGTCATCCAAGATGTCGGGCGATTTTGGCGCGCGGTATTTGCCCGCTTCGGTGCAGCCTTTGTGTTCGCATTTGCGGGTCGAGGTTTCGAATTCACCGGACATACCCCGCCGACCGCGGGGGTTTTTCTTCTTGGCAGAAGAGACGGAGATATCAAATCCGAAGGGATCGTCTTTGGCCATTGCTGCGTCCTCTTGCTCGACTCGGACGTGATAATGTACAGCCTGGGTCACAGGAATAAAGGGGCAAAGGGGTAAAAAATGGCGCACATGCAGGCAAGGATGGAAGACGCGTTGACGCAGGCCTTTGCCCCCACGGAATTGTCGGTGCAAGACGTGTCAGAAGGGCACCGCGGCCACGCCGGATTTCAAGAAGGGGGCGAAAGCCATTGGGAAGTGCGCATCAGAAGTGCTGCCTTCGACGGCCAATCGCGCATCAACCGCCATCGCGCTGTGCACAAAGCCCTGGGGGCGGATATCATGGGCACCATTCACGCCCTGGCGCTGGATATCGACATCGCATAACCGCCCACCCATCGGTCAAGTACATCCGCCCAAAGGGTCGCCAAGCCCCGGGCCAATTCCCAAAACGGGGCAGCCAATGTCATGGTCCACCAAGGAAAGTGGCTGAGTTTTAGCGGCCCTTGGTCGCGCTCCAATTCAGATTTCAGTTCATTGGTGGAAAAGGTGTGGCCCGGGAAAGCTGACATTGGCAAAATCGGGCAATGTGTCTGCTTGGTTCAGCAACGCCACAACCGCGCGGGCCCAGTCCGGCAAATACGCGTGGGCCCGGATTGCATCCGGATCCCCCAACGTTGTGATCCGGCCTTTGGGGAAGTCTTTCAACATCAACTTTCCGATGACGTTGGCTGGCCCGTCAGACGCCACAAAATCCCCAGCCCGTAAAATCAATGTACGAACGCCAGCCGTTTTGTACATGATCTCAATGTCTTTGCGGATTTGGCCTTTGCGGGTGCAGGGGGTTTGGGGCGTTTTGTGTGACCAAGGACCAAGTTGCGCCCCGAAGTTATAGACGTTGCCTGGCAACACCACCCGTGCCCCGCTGACCAAAGCCGCGCCGATCACCTGTTGGGTCATTCTGGGCAAGAGACCCGCCCAGTTGTGGTAATTGGGTGGGTTCCAGGCATTTACAATCACATCGCAGCCCAGGGCGCACCGGGGCTTTGCCGACGCCCGCAGCGGATGCCATGCTGCCCAATGCCCAAGCCATGGCGCAAGTGGCCCAACGCATTCCCGGCGTGGTGCACTTGATGCCGGACTTGAAATTGCCGCCTTTGACGATGAATCTTTTGATGCATGCCGCGTTGAAAAACGCAGCACCCGTGCGGGCCGTTTATTCCCACATAGGCGATGGCTTGAAGAAATGGGTGGCGGGCGCTTAACCGCCCAACTTCTTGGCCACCAATTCGTTCACCGCCTTGGGGTTCGCCTTGCCGCCGGTGGCTTTCATCACCTGGCCCACGAACCAACCCGCCAGTTTGGGGTTGGCTTTGGCTTTTTCCACCTGGGCTGGGTTGTCGGCGATGACTTGGTCCAAGGCGGCTTCGATCGCGCCGGTGTCAGTCACTTGCTTTAGGCCTTCGGTTTCCACCACCTCGGCCGGGTCGCGGCCCGTGGTATAGGCGATTTCGAACACGTCTTTCGCGATCTTGCCGGAAATGGCGTCCGATGCGATCAGGTCGATGATTCCCCCCAATTGGGCGGCGGACATGGGGCTGTCGGTGATGTCTTTGTCATCTTTTTTCAGCCGCCCGAACAGGTCGTTGATCACCCAGTTTGCGGCCATCTTACCGTCGCGCCCGTCAGCCACAGCCTCAAAAAACGCTGCATTGTCCGTGTCTGCCGTCAAAACGCTGGCGTCGTAATCCGACAGGCCGAAGTCGGCGATGAAACGGGTTTTCTTGGCGTCCGGCAATTCTGGCAATCCGGCGGCGATGTCATCGACCCACGCCTGTTCAATTTCCAGCGGCAACAAATCAGGGCAGGGGAAGTAGCGGTAATCATGGGCTTCTTCTTTGGATCGCATGGACCGGGTTTCGTCTTTGTCCACGTCATACAGAACAGTTTCCTGCACGACGTCCTTGCCGTCTTCCAGCAGTCCGATTTGGTACCGGGCTTCGGTCATGATGGCGGCTTGAATGAACCGCAGCGAGTTCATGTTCTTGATTTCGCGCCGGGTGCCCAGGTGGCCAAAGTCGCCGGTGTCCAGGAATTTTTCATACGCGCCGGGCTTGCACACGGACACGTTCACGTCTGCCCGGATATTGCCGTTTTGCATATTGCCGTCACACGTGCCCAAATACCGCATGATCTGGCGCAGCTTGGTGACATAGGCTGCGGCTTCTTCGGGCCCGCGAATATCAGGGCGCGAGACGATTTCCATCAAGGCCACGCCTGTGCGGTTCAGATCCACAAAGGACATATTGGGGTCCATGTCGTGCACAGATTTGCCCGCATCCTGTTCCAGGTGAATGCGTTCGATGCGCACAGTCCGCGCGGTCCCATCGCCCAGTTCCACCAACACTTCGCCTTCCCCCACGATGGGGTGATACAGTTGGCTGATTTGATATCCTTGGGGCAAATCGGGATAGAAGTAATTCTTACGATCAAAGGCGGAAAACAAATTGATCTCTGCCTTCAACCCCAACCCAGTGCGCACCGCTTGGGCCACGCATTCTTCGTTGATCACAGGCAGCATCCCCGGCATGCCCGCGTCCACAAACGCCACGTTGGCATTGGGTTCCGCGCCAAACGCGGTGGACGCGCCGGAAAACAGCTTGGCATTGGTGCTGACCTGGGCGTGGATTTCCATTCCGATCACCAATTCCCAATCGGACTTCGCGCCTGCGATCACCTTGGGTTTTGGGGTTTCAAAGGTCAAATCCAGCATGGGGTCTATCCTCATTCTGTGGGTCGCAGTTTCTTGGGATGTGGCATACGGTGGCGTAGGGTGGGTGGCAACCCACCATTGGCTCAAGCCCCGAGCAACCGATCCAACATTTCTGCCACGTCCCGCGACACGCCATCGCGCCCGCGTACTTTGGCCATGGCCTCCTGCATCATGCCTTGCCTGTCTGCATCATACCGCTTCCATGTCTCAAAAATCGTGCACATCCGTGCGGCCAGCTGTGGGTTGATGGCGTCGATCTGCCCCAGTTGATCAGCCATCAGTGCGTATCCTGATCCATCCGCTTGGTGAAACGCCGCCGGGGTCATGGCAAAACTGCCCAGCAAAGCCCGCGCACGATTTGGGTTTTTCAAATTAAAATCAGAATGTTGCAGAAGGTTTTTCACCTTCGCCGCGGCTTGGTTTGGCGGGCATTGGCTGACTTGCAGGCCGAACCATTTGTCGATCACCAGGCGTTCGTGGGACCATTGGTCATAGAACGCTTGAAGCGCACCGTCCCCTTTGCCGAACCACACCAAACGGGCCAAGGCGCCGATCTGGTCTGTCATGTTGGTGGCGTTCTCAAACTGCTGTGCCGCTTGGGCACAGGCATCCAAACGCGACAGCAATCCCAGTGCGCCACCAGCCAAGGCGCGGTGACCGCAATCCTCGGCGTCGGGTTTATACGGCCCGGTCACTTGGTGGGCATCGTACAACCTTTGCCACGCGTCCCCGCCGGTGTTGGCCAAAGCCATCCACATCGCCTGCTGCACAAGATAGATTTGCACCGGGTCCGGTGTTGCGCCCGCATCTGACAAGGTCTGGGCCAAATCATCTTGGCTGGGCAAGGACAGACAATGGGCGCGGAAGGCGGGGTCCAGGCTTTCATCCATCACCAAATCAACCTTCGCGGTCAAAATCGCAGGGTCGGGGTCCTTGTTATCGACGATCATCGCAACCATCGTGTCACGGTCCAGCAGACGACCCGCTTCCCATCTGTTGAACGGGTCCGTGTCATGGCGCAACAGATGCAGCCGATCTGACGCGGACACATCGTGTTCCAGGATCACCGGGGCCGAAAACCCGCGCAGGGGCGACAGGACGGGTTTGCCCGCCAGTCCATCCACGGCGAACGACTGCTGGGCTTCGGTCAATTCCACCACCTGGGTGGGGTGAATTTCCGCGCCTGCATCATCCAGAAGTCCGAAGGCAAAGGGAATAACCACCGGGTCTTTGGTGTCCTGGCCCGGTGTGGGGGGCGTCGATTGCGCCAGGGTCAGGGTATATGTGCCGCCGGCAAAGTCTTCCTGCACCTTCACGCGCGGTGTGCCCGCTTGGGCGTACCACCGTTTGAACTGCGCCAAATCGCGGCCCGTGGTGTCTTCGAAGACGGCCAACCAATCTTCAATGGTGCAGGCCTGGCCATCGTGGCGATCAAAATACAGATCAAGCGCTTGGGCATAGGCATCTTCCCCGACAAGGGTGCGCAACATGCGGATCAGCTCTGCCCCTTTTTCATAAACCGTGGCGGTATAGAAATTGTTGATCTCCACAAAGCTTTCCGGCCGCACGGGGTGGGCCAGGGGGCCATTGTCTTCGCGGAACTGCCGCCCGCGCAGCATGGCCACATCGTCGATCCGGCGCACGGGTGCGGACCGCACATCTGCGCTGAACTGTTGGTCGCGAAAAACGGTCAATCCTTCTTTCAAACACAGTTGAAACCAATCGCGACATGTGATGCGGTTGCCGGTCCAGTTGTGAAAGTACTCGTGCGCGATAATTGCCTCTATACGTTCGAAATTGGCATCTGTGGCGGTCTGTGGGCTGGCCAGAACGGCGGAAGAGTTGAAAATGTTCAAGCCTTTGTTTTCCATCGCCCCCATGTTGAAGTCATCCACAGCCACGATATTGAACACGTCCAAGTCGTATTCACGGCCATAGACTTCTTCGTCCCACGTCATGGATTTGATCAGGGCTTCCATGGCGAAATCGCATTTGTCCTGGTCCCCGTCACGCACGTAAATGTTCAATTCCACGTCGCGGCCAGACATGGTTTTGAAGCGGCCTGGGTGGGCGTGCAAGTCGCCCGCCACAAGGGCGAATAAATAGGCGGGCTTGGGCCACGGATCATGCCATTCCGCCCAGCCATCCCCTGCGCCTGTGGGGTTCCCGTTCGACAACAAGACCGGCAAGCCGCCTTCCACCCGAACCGTGAAGGTGGACATCACATCGGGCCGGTCTGGGTAGAACGTGATGCGGCGAAAACCTTCAGCCTCGCACTGGGTGCAGTACATGCCGTTTGACATATAAAGCCCGGACAGGGCCGTGTTGGCCTCTGGATTGATTTCCACATCCGCTTCCCACGTGAAGGGGCCTTCGGGCACATCGCACGTCAACAGATGCCCGTCGATTTTGGGTTGAACGGGCACGCCGTCAATGGTGGCGGTGATCAGCGTCAGGTCCTCGCCGTGCAGGGTAAACCGCTGCGCCGGGCCGGGTTTGGGGGTGAACCGCACTTTTGATCGAACCCGAGTTTGGGTCGGGTGCAGGTGAAAGGTCAAATCCACGCTGTCCACATCCCAGCCAAACGGGGTGTAGTCTTTGAGGTGTATGGTTTGGTCAACATCTGCGCGCATGGATCACCTGTTTTGCTGTTGATATCATAGATGCGGTGACATGCCCGGCGCGGCAAGGGCTTTCCTTTTCACATTGTGGCCATAGGTGACGCGCCATGACGACGATCCTTTGGTTCAAACGGGATTTGCGGGTCACAGACCATGCCGCCTTGGCTGCTGCTGCAGCGCAAGGGCCCGTTGTGCCGGTCTATATCGTGGAACCAGATTATTGGGCGTTGCCCGACACGTCGGCGCGCCAGTGGGCGTTCACGCGTGAATGCGTGTTGGATTTGCAAGACCGATTGGGGGCGTTGGGGCAGCCGTTGTTGGTGCGCACGGGCGACGCGGTGCAAGTTTTGGATCAACTGCGGGCGGAATTTCAGGCGCAGCGCCTGATCAGCCACGAAGAAACCGGCAATCTTTGGACTTTTGCGCGGGACAAACGCGTGGCGACGTGGGCCCGTGCAAACGGCATTCCTTGGCAGGAATTTCAACAATCCGGCACAGAACGGCGCACCGTTGGGCGCGATGGCTGGGCGATGCGACGCAATATCTTCATGGGGCAACCCACTGTGGATCCGGTTTCGGGATTGGCTTTCCTTTCAGACAATGTGGGGCAGGTGCCAACGCCGCAGGACTTGGGCCAGCAGGCTGATCCCTGTCCAGACCGTCAGACCGGGGGGCGGGACGCCGCGCTGTCGTTGCTGGGGGGCTTTTTGACCGAACGGGGGCGGACCTATCGCAAAGACATGTCGTCGCCTTTGGCGGGGGAATGGACCTGTTCGCGGTTGTCGCCCTTTCTGGCGCTTGGGGTGATGTCTGTGCGCGAAGCACATCAGGCCCAACGCGCCCGCAAAGGGGAACTGGGACCGTCCCGCGACGGGTGGAAGGGATCGCTGAAATCCTTTGAATCGCGCTTGGCGTGGCGGGACCATTTCATGCAGAAGTTGGAAGATGAGGTTTGCATCGAAACCCATTGTTTACATTCAGCTTATCAAGGTTTGCGCGGGGACGATGATGCCCGCCTGCAGGCCTGGACTGCGGGCCAAACGGGCATTCCGTTTGTGGATGCCTGCATGCGTTATTTGGCCCACACGGGCTGGCTGAATTTTCGCATGCGGTCCATGGTGATGGCGGTGGCCAGCTATCACCTTTGGCTGGATTGGCGCAAACCGGGGCTGGTGCTGGCGCGGCGCTTTACGGATTATGAGCCGGGCATTCATTGGAGCCAAGTGCAAATGCAATCGGGCACCACGGGGATGAACACGGTGCGGATCTATAACCCGGTGAAACAGGGGCACGATCAAGACCCGGACGGCGTGTTCACCCGCCGCTGGGTGCCGGAACTGGCGGGGATTGCCGATGAATATTTGCAAGAACCGTGGAAGCGGGGCGGGTGGCCTGGGTATCCGCCGCCCATCGTCGATGTGAAGGACGCCGCTGCCCAAGCCCGTGCTGCAATCTGGGGCGTGCGCAAAGGCGGGGCTTTTCGGGCAGAGGCACAGGCCATCGTGCAAAAACACGCCAGCCGCAAAGGGGACCGGGGGTTCACCCGGGACAAAACCCCAAAGGAAGACCGCCAGATGAAGTTGGATTTGTAATGGCCAAAGGGCACAAAAAGCCGAACCTGCCGCAAAAAGACTGCGCCCACTGCGGGCGACCGTTCGTCTGGCGCAAGAAGTGGGAAAAGGTCTGGGACGAAGTTCGGTACTGTTCTGATCGCTGCAAACGGGAAAGAAAGTTCACTAAAGGAAAACTGGTCTGAAACTCTAACCAATTTTGCTTGTGGCGGTTGGTATCCCACGGTATCCGAAGACGACGGATTTTATCGGAGGATACCATGGTCGCGCGCGTTGAGGTTTCTGGGCTGCAGGTGGACAAAGTCCTGCACGATTTTATCGAAACACAGGCCTTGCCCGGCACGGATGTTGCCCCGTCTGCGTTTTGGGACGGTTTGGCGAAGCTTGTGGCGGACTTCAGCCCGCGCAACCGCGATCTTCTGGCCAAGCGTGACGAAATTCAGGCTAAGATCGACGCCTGGCACAAATCCCACAACAACGCGCCCCACGACCGGGATGCCTATGTCGCGTTCCTGCGCGATATTGGATATCTGGTGCCCGAAGGCGACGCGTTCGAAATTGAAACCCAGAACATCGACCCCGAAATCGCGTCGGTCCCGGGGCCGCAGTTGGTGGTGCCGATCACCAACGCGCGGTTTGCTTTGAATGCGGCCAACGCCCGGTGGGGCAGCCTTTACGATGCGTTTTACGGCACAGACGCCATGGGCCAGCAACCGCCCAAGGGGGGGTATGATCGCGGACATGGCGGGCGTGTCGTGGCGCGCACGCGGGTGTTTTTGGACAGCGCGTTTCCCATCGCGGGCGGCAGTCACGCCGATGTGCGGCGATACTATGTCGACAAGGGGCAATTGCTGATCGACGACATGCCCCTAGAAGACCCGTCAAAGTTTGTGGGATATACCGGACGCGCCAAAGCGCCTGAAACGATCTTGTTGAAAAACAATGGCTTGCACGTCGAACTGGTGTTCGATCGCGCCCATCCCATTGGCAGCCGGGACCAAGCGCTGTTGGCTGACGTGCGATTGGAAAGTGCCGTTTCCGCCATCATGGATTGCGAAGATTCCGTCACATGCGTGGACGGCGAAGATAAGGCGCTGGCCTATGGCAATTGGTTGGGGCTGATGAAGGGTGATTTGGAAAGCACTTTTTCCAAGGGCGGGCAACAGGTCACGCGGCGTTTGGCCGAAGACAAGAAATTCTCCGCCCCCGATGGATCGGTGCAAACCTTGAAGGGTCGTGCGCTGCTGTGGGTGCGCAACGTCGGGCATCTGATGACCAACCCAGCTGTGTTGGACGCGGACGGCAACGAAGTATTTGAAGGGATGTTGGACGGGCTGATCACCACTTTGATCGCCAAGCACGACTTGAAGCGTGACAGCGGGAATTCTGTGCACGGGTCGGTGTACATTGTGAAGCCCAAGATGCACGGGCCCGAAGAAGTGGCCTTCACCAACGATCTGTTCGCCGCCGTGGAAGATATCTTGGGCCTGCCGCGGCACACGGTGAAGGTGGGCATCATGGACGAAGAACGCCGCACCACTGTGAACCTGAAGGAATGCATCCGGGCCGCCAAACATCGGGTGGCGTTCATCAACACTGGGTTCCTGGACCGCACAGGCGACGAGATCCACACTTCCATGGAAGCGGGGCCGTTCAGCCGGAAAGACTTCATCAAGAAGAAGACCTGGATCGGGGCCTATGAAGATCAGAACGTGGCGGTGGGTCTGGCCTGCGGGTTTTCGGGCCGCGCGCAAATCGGCAAAGGCATGTGGGCCATGCCCGACATGATGGCCGCCATGATCGAACAGAAGATTGGACACCCGAAATCTGGGGCCAATTGCGCTTGGGTGCCCAGCCCCACGGCGGCCACCCTGCACGCGTTGCACTACCACGCGGTGGATGTTTTGGCCGTGCAGGCCAAGATGATGGCGGGGACGGGCGGAACGTATACCAAGTCCATTTTGGATATTCCTTTGGCGGCGTTCCAGCAGTGGACCGACGCCCAGATCGAAAAGGAAGTGGACAACAACGCCCAAGGCATTTTGGGATATGTGGTGCGCTGGATCGACCAAGGCATTGGTTGTTCTAAGGTGCCGGACATCAACAACATCGGCCTGATGGAAGACCGCGCCACGTGCCGAATTTCCAGCCAAGCCCTGGCCAATTGGTTGCACCACGGCGTGGTGAGCGAGGCCCAGGTCCGCGCATCGTTGGAAAAGATGGCGAAAGTTGTGGACGATCAGAATGCGGGTGATGCGGCCTATGAACCCATGGCGCCGGGATTTGACGGCATTGCGTTTCAGGCGGCTTGTGACCTTGTTTTCCTGGGCAAAGAGCAGCCATCGGGGTACACCGAACCCGTGTTGCATCGCCGCCGGTTGCAGAAAAAGGCCGGCTGACGCCGACACGACCCATCAAATGGGGGCGCTGCCCCCAAACCCCCGAGGTATTTGACCTCAAAGTGAAGGAAAGCACATGGCAGGAGTCCCATTGCGCAAGGCGCGTTCGATCATCAAAGCGGCTATCACAAAGGGGCAGGAGATGGAGTTGAAGCCCCTGTCTGTTGTGGTTTTGGACGATGGCGGGCACGTCATCGCCTTTGAACGCGAAGATGGCGCGGCACCGGGGCGGTTTGCAATCGCCCATGGCAAAGCATACGGCGCGGTGATGTTGGGGATGGCGGGGACCGCGCAGATGGCGCGCGCCGAACAGCAGGCGTATTTTATGACGGCGGTGAATGGCGTTTACGGGGGCCAGGTGGTGCCCGTGCCAGGGGGCGTTTTGATCCGCGATAAGAAGGGGGCCGTGATCGGGGCCGTTGGTGTGACGGGCGATACGTCCGACAACGATTCCACCTGCGCTGTCAGCGCGATCGAGTCCACCGGTTTGACCGCCGAGCCGTGATCTTTGCATCTTGTGGTGCACTGGGGTAAGGGGGCGCAACCTGGGAAGGATTGTGCATGACCCGGCCTGTGATTGGCATCATTGGAAACCATTATCTGTTGAACGACGAATACCCCGCCCATGCAGCGGGGCACATGAATGTCGAAGCGGTGGCGCGGGTGTGTGATGCGTTGCCGCTTATCATTCCAGCCGACCCCGCCCATGTGGACATCGCTGATCTGATGCAGACCTGTCATGGGTTCGTCTTTACGGGGGGGCGGCCCAACGTGCATCCGCGTTTTTACGGCGAGGATTTGACCGATGCCCACGGTGACATGGATGAAGCGCGTGACGCTTTGGCCTTGCCGCTGATCCGGGCCGCCGTGGACCGTGGGCAGCCATTCTTGGCGATTTGCCGCGGGTTTCAAGAAATGAACGTGGCCATGGGCGGCAGTTTGCACCCCGAAATCCGCGACCTGCCGGGCCGTGACAACCACCGGATGCCCCCCGATGGGACGTTGGAAGAAAAGTTCGCGCTGCGCCATGACGTGACGCTGACCCCGGGGGGGCCGTTTGCGCGGATGTTTGGGGCAGAAGTGGTGCGCACCAACACCTTGCACGGGCAGGGCATAAAAGACACCGGCGAGCGCATTGTGGTGGACGGCCATGCCCCCGACGGCACGCCCGAGGCGATTTATATCCGCGACGCCATCGGGTTCGCCTTGGGGGTGCAGTGGCATCCTGAATACAAAGCCGATGAAGACCCTGTGTCCAAGCCCTTGTTCGAAGCGTTGGGTCGCGCAGTTTGGGCGTTTCGGGACGGCGTTCTGCGGGCGGCTTAAGCTGGCCCGCCGGAGATTTCGATGGCTTGACCATCCACGCTTCCTGCGTTGGGACCGCACAGCCAGGCAACCGTCGCGGCCACTTCATCCGGGGTGATCAGGCGTTTGTGGGGGTTCAGGTTCACCATCAAATCCCGCGCGTCGCTTTTGGACATTTTTGATCTTTGCGCGATATTTTCCGTGTTGCGGGTGATGATGTCCGTGTCAACATACCCAGGGCACACGGCGTTGAAGGTGACGGGCAGGGCGGTATGATCCGCTGCCAGCCCACGCATCAACCCCACCAGTCCGTGTTTGCTGGCGGTATAGGCATGGGCCCCCTTCAGCCCGCGAACGCCCGCGATGGAAGAAATCGCCACAACGCGGCCCCAGCTTTTGATGGGCATGTGGCGCAGGCCTTCGCGCACGGTCAGGAAGGCGCCGTCCAAGTTGGTGGCCATGATGTTGCGCCAAAACGCCAGGTCTGCGCCTTTGATGTTCTGGCCTTCTGCGATGCCTGCGTTGGCCACCACAATGTCGATGCCGCCTGCGAAATTCGCGGCTTGGGTCATGCCGGCAATGACGGAAGATTCGTCCGTGACATCAATCACTTGGCTGTTCCATCCGCGCCGCTGCGCAGCTGCGTTTAACACCTGTGCACGGCGTCCAGCGATGGTGATGGCGCAGCCGATGTCATGCAGCGCTGCAGCAATGGCCAATCCAATCCCTGTGCCACCGCCTGTGATAACTGCATGTTTTTGCATCATTTTCCCCAGTTTTGGTATGCGACGGTATTCATGCTGCTTTGCAGAAATTTCTGCAACCCAAACGCTTGCGTAATATTATTGCGCAGTGTACGGGACGTCCACTCTATTCAGGCTAATTAACGGTGAGAGACCGCGCGAAAGGACGAAAATCGTGAAAATCGGAGCTTTAAAAGAGACGTTTGAAGGGGAAAATCGCGTTGCGATGACACCCGACAGCGCCCTCCAGCTGCAGAAGCTGGGTTACGACTGTGTGATCGAAAAAGGGGCGGGTTCTGCCGCTGGATTTGCGGACGCACTCTACAAAGATGCGGGCGTTGAGGTGGTGGCATCCGCCGCAGCCCTGACCAAAGCCAGCGACGTGATCATTAAGGTCCGTCCCCCCAGTGACGCGGAAACCAAACGGTTGTCGTCGGGGAAAACGCTGATCTCTTTCTTTTATCCATCGTCGAACGAAAAGCTGATGGAATTGGCGCGCGCTAAGGGTGCCAACGTCATTGCCATGGACATGGTGCCCCGGATTTCACGTGCCCAAAAGATGGATGCTTTGTCGTCCATGGCCAACATCGCGGGATATCGTGCGGTGATTGAAGCGGGCAACAACTTTGGTCGGTTCTTCACCGGGCAGGTGACAGCCGCAGGCAAAGTGCCGCCCGCAAAAGTGTTGGTGGTGGGGGCCGGTGTTGCTGGCCTGGCCGCCATCGGGACTGCGACGTCCTTGGGGGCCATCACATACGCTTTCGACGTGCGTCCTGAGGTGGCCGAACAAGTTGAATCCATGGGCGCGGAGTTTGTGTTCCTGGACTTTGAAGAAGAACAGGCCGATGGCGCCGCGACAGGCGGATATGCGGCGGTGTCTTCCCCTGAATTTGCCGCGGCCCAGTTGGCGAAGTTCCGTGAATTGGCACCCGACATGGACATCGTCATCACCACGGCGCTGATCCCGAACCGCGACGCGCCCGAACTTTGGACCAAAGATATGGTCGCCGCGATGAAGCCCGGGTCTGTGATTGTGGACCTGGCTGCCGAACGGGGCGGCAACTGCAAGATGACGGTGATGGACGAAAAAATCGTCACCGACAACGGCGTGACCATCATCGGGTACACTGACTTCCCAAGCCGGATGGCGGCGCAATCTTCCACGCTGTATGCCACAAACATTCGGCACATGATGGCGGACTTGACCCCTGAAAAGGACGGTCAGGTGAACCACAATATGGAAGATGACGTCATTCGCGGGGCGACCATCGCCCACGAAGGCGAAATCACCTTCCCCCCGCCACCGCCCAAAGTCGCGGCCATTGCGGCCCAGCCCAAAGCGCCCGTGGTGGAGAAGACGCCGGAAGAAATCAAAGCGGAAGAGGCGGCAGCCTTTAAGGCCCAAACCAAGACCCAAGTGGGCTTGCTGGCCATTGGCGGCGCATTGCTGTTGGGTCTGGGGATGATCCCCGGCATGCCCGCCAGCTTTATGCAGCACTTTATCGTGTTCATTCTGTCGGTGTTCATCGGGTTCCAGGTCATCTGGAACGTCGCGCATTCGTTGCACACACCGTTGATGGCTGTGACCAACGCGATTTCGTCCATCATCATCTTGGGGGCGTTGATCCAAATCGGATCGACCTCGGGCTTGATCACTGTTCTGGCCGCGCTTGGCGTGTTCATGGCGGCGGTCAACATCTTTGGTGGCTTCCTTGTGACACGGCGCATGCTTGCCATGTTCCAGAAATCGTAATTCGGGCGGAGTAAGAGATATGGAAAACGGATTTACCATTGCCGCCTACGCAGTTGCGGGCGTTCTTTTCATTTTGTCCTTGGGCGGTTTGTCCGGCCAGGAAAGTGCCAAGCGGGCCGTTTGGTACGGCATCGCAGGTATGGCGATTGCGATTTTGGCCACATTGATGGGGCCGGGATCAGGGTTGTGGCTGTTGTCACTGGTGCTGATCGCGCTTGGGGCCTTTGTCGGTTACCAACTGGCGACTAAAGTTCAGATGACGCAAATGCCGGAATTGGTGGCCTTCATGCACAGTCTTGTTGGGTTGGCTGCGGTCTTTGTGGGCTTCAACGCCGACATCATGATCAATGCGATGTCCGACGTGCATGCGGCAGCGGGCAGCGTTTTGGGGGCAGGGACATCCCTGCCGAAAGACGTGTATGCGGAATTGTCGTCCTTCGGTCAGTTGATCGCAAAGAAGTCGAACGTAGAGATCGGCATTCTGCGCGTCGAACTGGTGCTGGGCATCTGGATCGGGGCCGTGACCTTTACCGGGTCCATCATCGCCTATGCCAAA
>JAHDDS010000019.1 GCA_020629235.1 Planktomarina sp. | reverse complement strand
CTTCCCGCCTGAGGGAGATGCAGGCGGAAAGCTGGACTGCGAGCGAAAGCCCTTAGATATCTGGAATTTGTAGGCTTTGCCCGACTTTGACGTGCCCAGAAGGCGTCAGGTCGTGTCGGTTTGCAGCGGCGATGTGATGCGACAGCGTCGCGTCACCATAGTAGTGTTCGGCCAAACTGGCCAAACTGTCCCCGGGTTTGACAACGTGGACAACCACATTGTCGGTGTCTTCCGGGAAAGCAGGGCGGTTCAAAAACGCCACAATCGCATTTACCCGGGTTTCAAGCGGAACGGATTGCGCGTCCAAAGTGGGCGACAGACTGAAAGATGGCTTGTTTGCCGCTTCCAATGGCCCGGATATAACCTCTGCCGTGACCAATGATGTGGCCGTGACGCCAAGCGCCATGGCACCGGCGAAAACGCCGATACTTCGGTAAGTTGTGTTGTGCATTGCCTCTGCCCATACTGCTGCCGTTTGGGTCATGTCTGCCGTGCCCGGTCTTGTGCCGTTGGGGTGGATATATGTACGATCCACTCGAAGCATCGTGCAAACTGCCCTTTTTATTGTTGCCCGCAGCCCCTGCCAGAAAAGAAACAACTCACAGAACACATGCGGATTAATTCCACGGTGGAGACAATCCTGCGTTGTGTCAAGGTGCTGCTTAAAAACTGTGCAAGCAGTGTGGCTTAAGCGGCTGTATCCTGCAGGCCAAAATGCCTAAGGACATGTCCCGCCAGATAAAGCGACCCACAGATCAGAATGCGGTGGCCGGTGGCTTGTGCCGCATCGAACGCAGTTTGAAAGTCCTGCGTTGCCGTGGCGTGAAGACCCAAATCGGTGGCGGCTTGGGCGATATCAGCGGCAGGAACGGTGTTGTCTTCGCCGGGAATGGCAAGGGTGAAGACATGGTCGATGTTGTCCACCAGTGGTGTCAGCACCCCGGTGATGTCTTTGGTGTTCAACATGCCGCAGATCGCCACTGTGGGTCGTGGGGGCAGGGCGGTCAATGTGTCCGCGATGGCGCGGCCTGCAGCTGGGTTGTGGCCGCCGTCCAACCAAACCTCTCCTGGCAGGTCCAAGCGCTGCATTCGGGCGGGCCAGGTGGCTTTGGTCATGGCGGACTCGAACGCGGTCTCCCCCTGGCCAAGTTTGCGCAACGTGGCGATGGCCGTGCCTGCGTTTTGGATTTGGTGTGGGCCACGCAATGCGGGCAGGGGCAGGTCCAGCAACCCCGTTTCGTCTTGATACACCAGGCGGTCCCGTTCAGTCCCCACGTGCCAGTGTTGGCCGAAGATCCATGGGTCCGCACCCACCTTGGCAATTTGCTGTTCGATCACGTCCAGCGCTGCGTCTTGTTGCGGGCCGATGATGGCTGGGACACCGCGTTTCAATATGCCCGCCTTTTCACCTGCGATGGCAGCAAGCGTGTCGCCCAAGAACTGTTGATGGTCCAAATCCACTGGCGTGATCACCGTGGCGGCCGGGGCGGCCACGACGTTTGTTGCGTCCAACCGTCCACCCAGGCCCACTTCCAGCAGCGTGTAATCGGCAGGTGTATCCGCAAACGCTTTCAAAGCAGCACATGTCGTAATTTCGAAATATGTGATGGGGTCGCCACCATTGGCCGCATAGCATTGGTCAAGCAGTTCGGTCAGGGCGTCTTCGGTGATCAACGTGCCGGCCAGGCGGATGCGTTCGTGAAACATGGCCAAATGCGGACTGGTGTAGGCGTGGGCTTGAAATCCGGCCCCGGTCAGTCCTGCACGGATCATCGCAAGGGTGGACCCCTTTCCATTTGTCCCGGCAATATGGATCACCGGGGGCAACCGGTCTTGGGGGTTGTCCAACGCCGCCAGCAGCCGCCAAACGCGGTCCAAAACCAGGTCCATGACCTTTGGATGCAGCGCCATCATCCGGTCCAGGATAATGTCCGATTTTTGGATGCTCACTCTGACGCGTCCGGGGATGGAACCGCGACAGGGGCGGCGGGCTTTGGCAAATCGCCCGCAACCGGCGGGGTTTCTTTCAGCATCATGCGGACAATGCGGATCAACCGATCCCGCATTTCGCCGCGCGCCACCACCATGTCCAACATGCCGTGGTCCAAAAGATATTCGGCCCGCTGAAACCCTTCGGGCAGCTTTTCGCGAATGGTCTGTTCGATCACGCGCGGGCCAGCAAAGCAGATCAGCGCATTGGGTTCCGCGATGTGAATGTCCCCCAACATGGCGTAACTGGCCGTGACACCGCCTGTGGTGGGGTGCGTCAATACCACGATATAGGGCAGACCCGCTTCTTTCAGCATCTGCACTGCCACTGTGGTGCGGGGCATCTGCATCAGCGACAAGATCCCTTCTTGCATGCGCGCGCCACCTGCGGCTGAAAACAAGATCAAAGGCCGCTTCAATGCAACGGCCCGTTCGGCTGCTGCAAGGATGGCATTGCCCACATACATGCCCATGGACCCGGCCATAAACCCGAAATCTTGAACGGCCACCACCACGGGGGTGCGGCCAATTTCGCCTTCAGCCACCAACATTGCTTCTTTTGCATGGGCCGCTTTTTGGGCGGCTTTCATGCGGTCCGGGTACTTCTTTTGGTCTTTGAACCCCAGCGGGTCGGCAATGGGTTCTTCGACAGGCACTTCCACAAAGATACCGCCATCGAACAAGGCCAGGCACCGGTCGACTGGGGCGATGTGCATATGGTGGTTGCACTGCGTGCAGACGTTCAGGTTTTCAGTCAGTTCGCGGTGGAACAACATGGTCCCGCAATCATCGCATTTGGTCCACAGATTTTCCGGCACATCGCGGCGCGAAAATAGGCTGTTGATCTTGGGGCGGACGTAATTTGAAATCCAGTTCACGGCGCGTAGCTTCCCGAAATGTTGGTTGGGATGGACCTAATCCTGGCGGCCAGGATTTGCAACGCTGCAGGGTGATCAGACCCGCAGTCGGGCGCGGATGACCAGATACATGACAAGCATCGCGATGGCGTTGCTGGGCAAGCGCATCATCACTTCGTTTGTATCTGAAACGCTGAAGGGCAGGACCCACAGGGCCAGACCGCCCATGTGGTCGGACAGGCCGATCAGCACAATGGCCATCAAGTTGTTCACGAAGTGGAACGCAACGGCGGCCCCAATGGACCCCGTGCGGGCGGTCAGGTCGGCGGCCAAAGCGCCGAACATAATCGCCCAAAGAACAATCCACGGCGCAGCAGTGCCCACGGCGTCTGGGTTATAGTGGCCGAAGCCAAACAGGATGGACGGGATCATAATCCACATCGCTGGCGGCAAACCCAAGGCAGCAACTTGGCTTTGCAAATATCCGCGGAACACGACTTCTTCGGCCGTGACTTGGACAAAGACCAATCCGATTGCCGCAGGCAACAGCATCATCCAAAGGCTGAGGTCCACGTTCAAACGCGGGGCTTCAAACACAAACTGGATCGCCATCACACCAAGAATGATTGGCACCAATGCCACAAAAGCTGTTCGGAAGTCGCGAAGCGCCCGGGGCAACGCGCCCACAATCGAAAGCGGGCTGGCTTTGTGCACCACATACACCGTCAATCCGACAGCCGCGAACATCAAAACGAAAGTGGACAGCAAAAACAGGGTTTGCAGGGGGCCGATATTTCCGCCGTTTCGGGCGATCGGGGCCAAGAATTCGCGGCCCACCACAAGTTCAGCGGCACCAACGTAAAGGTAATTTAACGCAATGAAGATACCCAAGCCAACGGCACAGCCCAACCCCAACCGCCATACGGCAGCGTAAGCGCGCGCTGGCGCTACGAGGCGTTCGTGTGGGGCGTAGTCCATTAAACCTTCCCAGGTGGCTTCAGTTTGCATCGTACCCACGTGTGCAGTCCCCTTAGACCAGACACGATTGTTAACATCAACTGAATCACCCAATTTTGGCGATTCTACGCCTTAATATCGCGAAAAAAGTGCTGTTTCTGTGGGACATTCCAACAGAATTCCCCGCAAAGTTGTGACTTAAAGAGAAATTCCGACCATGTATCGAATTTGTCCAGGAATTTAATCAAATCTGAAGGAATCAGTGTTTCAGACGTTGATGCCGCTTCATCTTGGCTTATTTAGCCTATTTTGGGCGCAACCGATTGACGATTCACAGCCGTGGTTTTCCAATCTTCCTTTGCCTTATCTGCTTTGACAGAAGACCGACAAGTCCCATTCCTGACCAACGTACCGGTTTGACCACATTCCTTCAGTGCGCCGCATTTTAATAAACTTGTCGGCCCTTCGTCGGTGTCCTACACCCGTTGAAAATTCTCAGCCAGGGGGTCGCCATGCTTGATCAATCCAAACAGTTCGACAAATCTAAGCTGCCCAGCCGTCACGTCAGCGTGGGCCCGGCGCGCGCGCCGCACCGTTCATATTACTACGCCATGGGCATGAGCGCGGAAGAAATCGCCCAGCCGTTCGTCGGTGTTGCCACCTGCTGGAACGAAGCAGCCCCTTGCAACATTTCCCTGAACCGGCAGGCGCAGGCGGTGAAATTGGGTGTGAAAGCCGGTGCTGGCACGCCGCGTGAATTCACAACAATCACCGTCACCGACGGGATCGCCATGGGCCACGAAGGCATGCGGTCATCTTTGGCCAGTCGGGAAGCCATCGCCGACACGGTGGAATTGACAATGCGCGGGCATTGTTATGACGCGATTGTGGGCCTTGCTGGATGTGACAAATCCTTGCCTGGGATGATGATGGCCATGGTGCGGTTGAATGTGCCGTCGGTGTTTATCTATGGCGGGTCAATCTTGCCGGGCCGCGCGCCCGTTGGTGCGGCCGTACCCGCGGATTTTGCGGACCGTGACCTGACAGTTCAAGATATGTTCGAAGCCGTGGGTCGCCAACAAAATGGCACAATGACTGAGGCAGAGTTGGAAATTTTGGAACGCGTGGCGTGCCCATCGGCTGGTGCGTGCGGCGGACAATTTACCGCAAATACAATGGCTTGCGTCAGCGAGGCCATCGGCCTGGCCCTGCCCAATTCATCTGGCGCACCGGCCCCGTATGAAAGCCGCGACCAATACGGCAAGGCGTCAGGTGAAGCGGTCATGGCGCTTTTGGAAAAGAACATACGCGCCCGCGATGTGGTGACGCGAAAATCCTTGGAAAATGCCGCCCGGGTGGTGGCCTGCACAGGCGGGTCCACGAACGCAGGCCTGCACATGCCAGCCATCGCACACGAAGCCGGGATTGAATTCTTCCTGGACGACGTGTGCGAAATTTTCCGCGATACGCCTTATTTCGTCGATCTGAAACCCGGTGGGCAATACGTGGCCAAAGACCTGTATGAAGCCGGTGGCGTTCCGGTGGTAATGAAAGAACTGCGCAAGGCGGGTCTGATCCACGAAGACTGCATGACCGCCACGGGCCGGGAAATGGGCGAAGAACTGGACCGCATCGACCGCGAAGCCGATGGGCGCGTGATTTATCCTGTTGAAACCCCCATCACCAAAACTGGTGGGGTTGTTGGCTTGAAGGGCAACCTGGCCCCAGAAGGCGCCATTGTGAAAGTGGCAGGTATCGACCCCCAGCACCAAGTGTTCACAGGCCCAGCCCGGGTTTTTGAATGCGAAGAAGACGCGTTTGAGGCCGTCAAGAAACGGGAATACGAAGAAGGCGAAGTGATCGTGATCCGCAACGAAGGTCCATCGGGTGGCCCAGGTATGCGCGAAATGCTGGCCACCACCGCCGCATTGTCCGGTCAAGGCATGGGCAAGAAAGTGGCCTTGATTACAGACGGGCGCTTTTCTGGTGCGACCCGGGGTTTCTGCGTCGGGCATGTGGGTCCCGAAGCTGCCCACGGTGGACCCATCGGTATGCTGCAAAACGGCGACGTTATCACCATCAATGCGATCGAAGGCAGCCTCAGCGTTGCGCTGACGGACGATGAACTGGCGGATCGCAAGGCAAACTGGTCGGGCCCACGGGCGACGATCTATGCCTCGGGCGCGTTGTGGAAATATGCGCAACTTGTGGGCGGCGCTTATAAAGGGGCTGTGACCCACCCAGGCGGCGAGGCGGAACAACACGTCTATGCCGACCTGTAAGGCCATAAGCGGAAAATCACCGGTTTTTTGAAAATTGTTGCGGATTTGGAAACAAATCCGCTGTTACACTCTGGTATGATCCGCGCGGAAAGCGTTAATCTTCCGCCAATGGTAAAGTGTCGGTTTTCAAAATGTCAAAACGCAGCAAGTTGATTGAAACAGGCTTTGACGCCGTCGGTTTGAAGCGTTGGCAGCGTCGCGCTTTGGCTGCCAAAACCATGTCACGCGGTGAATTGTTGCGCTTTTCCGATCGGGCGCGTGAATTGCGGATGCAGCTGGACCGTTTGGTGCGCACGTCCGAAGATCGCCTGACCATCCCGCGCGAAGGGTCCGACACATTTCAAAAGCAGCGTGGCAGTGATTGGGCTTGGCGGGCGGATGCGTGGCGATGGCGCAATGATCAAACCGGCCAAGCGTCAGCGGTAAACGGCACCTGGATTGGCCCAGACTTGCAGTTGTTTCATGACTGCCCGCACAATGAAATTTCAGCCCGCCAACTGCGCAACGCATCGGAACACGACATGGCGCCTTATGCCATGCGTTTGGATGTTTTGGCGTTCGAAGGGTCATTCATGTCCGTTGTGCTGGGTTTGCCTGAAAGTGCTGTGACCGGCCTGCGCAAACACCACCTTGTGCGGCTGTCCACCACCATCGAAGCCGAACGCGACATAGAAATCTTTGCCCGTTTGAACGTGCAACATGGACCGAACACCGAACAATTCGTACGCGAACTGCAGGTTCGGCAAGGCGAAAGCTGGGTAGAATTCGACATGAGCGATGCGGATTTGAATGAAAACCGCATCGACCGAATGTGGGTTGATTTGATTTTTGAGAACCCGGCGATGAACCAAGTCACCATTCGGGACATGGCATTTTCGCGCAGCCCCCGGGCTGAGATCTAGGGCAGGGACAGTATAATGGCGCAGATTACAAAAAACAGCCTTCGCGATGGCGTGTGGACCGGTACGGTGGACGGCCTGGAAGAAGGCGCAGAGATCGCCGTGATGTTGCACGAAGAAACCGTGGATCATGTGACGGTGTCGGCCGATGGGGACAGCCACACGATTTCTGTACCCTTGCCCCCACACCGCTTGGGGATGGGGGTGAATACGTTTTTGGTGATGTCTGGCGACGACAAGATTGGGGCGTTTACCCTGATCGCAGGCGATTTGGCCGGGGATGACCTGCGGGCAGAAGTGGATTTGCTGCGCGCTGAACTGGACATGCTAAAAAAGGCGTTCCGCCGTCACTTGCGCGAAACAATGTGATGGCTTGTGGCGCGATTGTGGACAATAGACGCCACAATTGAATTGCGGCAGACTTGTGAAAATACAATAAAATCAATGGCTTGTGATTGGTTTTCTTGAAATCTTGCCTGCCCCATTCCGCTGTTTCCACATCAAACACAGTCCCAGAAGAAACCGCTTTATTGTCCGCAGCCCGCCCGAGGCGCACCAGAATCACCCTGCATAAATCATCCTCAGAGCAATAAACTTGTAATGAGGAAGCGACATGGATCGCCTGACAGAGATGGAAGCCTTCGCCACGGTCGTTGACCAAGGTGGATTTACCGACGCTGCCCGTAAAATGGGCATCTCCAAATCGGCAGTGTCAAAGCATGTATCGGCGCTGGAAGCGCGTTTGGGGGCGCGGTTGTTGAACCGCACCACCCGGCGTGTCAGCCCCACTGAAATCGGCCTTGCATACTATGACCGCGCCCGGCGCGTGTTGAATGATGCAGGCGAAGCGGATGCCTTGGTGACATCCATGCAAATCGCGCCGTCCGGCACGTTGCGCATTTCTGTGGCCACGGATTTCGGTGTGAACCACCTGTCACCGGTGCTGGGGGACTTCTTGCAAGAATTCCCGGACATCAACGTGAACATGGTGCTGAACAATCGGTACGTGGAATTGATCAGCGAAGGGTTCGACTTGGCCATTCGCATCGGCGAATTGGAAGACAGCAGCCTGCGCGCCCGCAAGTTGACCGAAACCAACCTGCGCATGATCGGGTCGCCATCGTATTTCCAACAAAACGGCCATCCCGGCCGCATTGATGAATTGAACGAACACAAGCTGTTGCATTATTCCAGCCAAGCCAATTCGGCCGTTTGGAAGCTGACCGCCCCGTCTGGGGAAAAACGCCAAGTGCGCACAGCCGGGTCTTTGTCGGTCAATGACGGGCAATCGCTGCTGAACGCCGCGATTTCGGGTCTGGGCATCGCTTACCTGCCGTCGTTCTTGTACGCAGAAGCGATGGAAGAAGGTCTGGTGATCGACGCCATGCCGGAACTGCCGCAGGAAACCCAAGGCATCTATGCCGTGTACCCGCCCGGTCGCTTCACCCAGCCCAAAGTGCGCGCCTTCATCGACTTCTTGGTGAACGCATTTGCAGAGAAAGGACCAAACCAATGGTAACCTTCCATGGAATCTCATTTATCGGAAGTAATGATCACTTCGACCCGACGGTTCTGTTCACGACCCACAGTGGTGGTGTTGGGGGCCACCGGCGACAAGTATCCCATCCCCTCCGCCGCGATCCGTTTGCTGTCGGCCCCATGGCGCCGAACAAGCAGGGTCCGGACCGCGCCCGCGCGTTTCTTGGACAGGGCAATATTGCCCGCCAAACTTCCCGTGGCGTCGGTATGGCCCACCAAAGCTATCGTTCGATGTGGGTTGGCTGACAAATAGTCTGCCAACGCCGCAAGCGACGCAAAATCGTCCCCGTCCAAATTGGACGACCCCACTTGGAATTGAAGGTCTGACAAAATGAAAAATCCATTTGCCTCTAAAGAAGCCGCCAAATCACTGGTCGTGCGCGTGACCGGTTCGATCGCCGCACTTTTGACCCTGGCGCTGCTGTTGCCCGGTGGGATGACTTCGGTGATTTGGACATGCGCCTTGTTCGGGCTTTGGCTGGCCATCACCATGATGCCTGAAGATTTGTCCTTCGTCGCGCTGAGAAAAGCGTAATTCCCCAAATCCACAAACATCGCGGGGGGATCGGCCACGGGCACGGCAAAGCGGAAATCAAATCCCCCGCACGCCCGATCAATACAGGCCAAATGAACGTCGTATCCCGCATCGGTCAGTTGCTGGGAAAACATCGCCAACAGTGCCGCCGGGGTTGCCACGATATCCGCTTGCAACACTTGGGTGATGATCTGCCCGGCCATCAATTCGCCCGGCACTTGGGTTCCGTCCCAGGCGGCCAAGGGCATCAACACTGCCCCGCGTGGGTCAGCTGTTTCCGCTTTCACTTGGGGGCGTCCGGGTACGTCCAGCGTCAAGGCCCCCACCGGGCTGGCCGCAAGCGCCGCCAGAAGTGACAAAACCTTCATCTGTTTTGTCCGTGATAATCATCATTGGGGCGCATATCGGTGGCGCTGGCCACGCGGTTTGTCATGTTGAAGAAACCTGCCACCGCAGCGATGTCCCAAATATCGCGGTCGCTGAACCCCACATCGCGCAACGCTTGGCGGTCCGCTTCCACAATTTCGTGGCTGGCTTTGGTCATCTTTTCCGCAAAGCCCAACATTGCGGTCTGCCGCGCGTCCAGATCTGCCACACGCCAGTTCATCACCAGCTGTTCGCCCAAGATCGGGTCCCCTGACAGGGCACGCACCGCTTGGCCATGGGCGGTCAGGCAGTAAAAGCACTTGTTGACGGAGCTGACCGCCACGGCGATCATTTCGCGTTCCAGTTTTGACAAACCGCTGTCCGCCAACATCACGTCATTGTACAGCGCGGTGAAGGCGTTCAGCTTGTCGATGTCAAAGGCATAGGCTTTAAGGACGTTCGGCACCAACCCCAGCTTGTCTTGGCAGATATCGAAATACTTCTGCGTTTCAGCCGGTAAATCCGCCATGGGCAGGTCCAGGGCTGTGGGTTGGTCGTTCATCAAACATCCTTCGCGCGGTAATGATACGCCGTCACTTGGGTCATGCCCAAGGACGTGTACAACATATTCGCCGCCAGATTATCACGGGTGACCGCCAATGCCAGGGTTTTGGCCCCCTGCGCCTTGGCCCAATGGGCAGCGTTGGCCATCACCAGCCGTGCCACGCCTTTGCGGCGGTGCGTTTTGTGCACCTCTACCGCGTGAACCATGGCGATATTTTTGTGCAGGGCCACAAACCCAACGCCGCAGGCTGTGTCCCCAGTCCGGGACATAATCGCGGTTTTGGGGCCGGTGACCCGGTGCATCAAAGCAGTCCGCGCCGCACCAATGCCACCAACTGCCCAAATTTCCTTCATCACCTGAAGGGGCTCCCAAACGGCGTAGGTTTTGGCGATGGGCAGCGTGTCCGGGGCCAAGCTGTCAACATCGCAGGCGTAAATCACCGTGGGGTCCAGGGTTGCATAGCCCCTGTTGTGCAGGGCCTCGTCCAAGATGGTTTGATCCTGCCCGTCGGACTGCCTGATCATGAACAGCGGGGTTTGCCCAAGGTCGCGCTGCAAGGCTTCGGCCTGTGTTATATCCGCATTTGGGGTCACCAAACTGGCTGCAGATGCCCGTTTGCCAGCACCGGCCCCATCGCGGATGATCCACCCATCCCTTTTGGTTTGCGCCGCTGCGGGCCACGTGGCGTGCAGGGCTTCAAACAATTGATCGGGCGACGGCATCATGCCGGAAACACCTGCTGCAAGTCCCGAAACGCAGCGTTCAGTGCGGGTTCGTCTTGGGACCGTGCCACGATGTTGGCACCAAACAAGCCGTCCTTTTGAAAGGGATAGCATCCAAAGCTGACAACTGGATGTCGGTCCACCAAGTCAGCCAAGGGTGCAGCAATGTCACCTTCGCCCCGGTCCACACGCCACGATTGGCTTAACAATGGGGCCCCACCGGTCAAGGAAGGCAGCACACTGGCCACCATGGCGTGGAAAATCTTGGGCACCCCGGCCATGACGTGCACGTTTTTCAGCGTGAACCCCGGCGCTTTGCTGACGGGGTTGTCGATCAATGCGGCACCGTCTGGGATGCGCGCCATGCGCAGGCGGGCAGCATTCAGTTCCAGGCCTTGGGCGTCATAGTGGGCTTGCAAAATCGCGCGCGCGTCGTCGCGTACGTCGATGGATGTATCAAAGGCTGCAGCGATGCAATCGGCGGTGATATCGTCGTGGGTCGGCCCGATCCCCCCGGACGTGAACACATGGTCATACTTGGCAGATAACTCACGCACTGCGGCAATGATGGCGTCTGGGTCATCGCTGACCACGCGGGCTTCTTTCAAGTCGATCGCAGCCTCTGTCAGCTGGCCCGCCAAGTGGTGGGTGTTTTTGTCGTGGGTCCGCCCGGACAGGATTTCATCCCCGATTACAAGCATGGCAGCGGTGGGGTTGGGCATGGGCGGTTCCTTGTGTTGATCTTCCTTGGGGTATAGGTCGCCCCCATGCGCTTTCAAACCCCTTTGGTGGGCGGAACTTTGATCCGCCGATACAAACGATTTCTGGCCGACGTGCGCTTGGACACGGGCCAAGAAGTGGTGGCCCACTGCCCGAACCCAGGCTCTATGATGGGTATGACCGGGCCTGGGTTGCGGGTATACTTGGAACCCAACGACGACCCTAAAAAGAAGTTGAAGTACGGGTGGCGCGTGACCGAACTTGACGATGGCACTTTGGTGGGGATCGACACGGCCGTCCCAAACCGCGTGGTGAAAGAGGCGTTGTTGGCGGGCAAAATTGCCGAAGTGGCCGACTATAAAACCATCAAACCGGAACAGAATTACGGCACCAATTCAAGGATCGACTTCTTGTGCCGCCAAGACGGGCTGCCGGATGCATATGTCGAAGTGAAAAACGTGCATCTGATGCGCGACGCAGATTGGGCCGAATTTCCCGATTGCATCACGGCGCGGGGCACAAAGCACTTGTTTGAATTGATCGACGTGGCGCAATCGGGCCAGCGGGCCATCATGTTGTACCTGGTCCAACACACAGGCTGCACCCGGTTCAAAGTGGCTGCTGATATCGACCCGGCCTATGCCGATGGATTTGCCCAAGCCGTTGCAGCAGGGGTGGACGTGATCTGTTATACCTGCGACGTAAATCTGAGCGAAATCACCGTCGACCGCGCGCTGCCTGTTTTTACGGGCTAGAACCCAAGGCACGGCCCGCCTATATACGCCGATCAAAGATGAAAGGCACCGCCATGGCCCGCAATGCCCAAGTGACCAAAGATGGTATCCGTCTGTACAACCCGGAAGACTTCGCTGGCATGGCCGAAGCCGGGCGGGTGGCGGCGACGATTTTGGACGACATCGCACCGCATATTTTTGTGGGCCAAACCACAGGCGAAATCGACAAGGTGATCACCGATATGGTGGACGCCCACGGATCGAAATCTGCCACCATTGGGTACAAAGGTTACAAACACGCCAGCTGCATTTCCGTGAACCATGTGGTGTGCCACGGCATTCCGGGCGACAAACGCCTGAAAGACGGCGATATCCTGAACATTGACGTGACGGTCATCGTGGATGGGTGGTTCGGGGACACCAGCCGAATGTTCGTGGCGGGCAAACTGCCGCGCAAAGCCGAACGGTTGATCCAAATCACCCATGACGCGCTGTTCAAAGGCATCGAACAAGTGCGCCCTGGCAACACGTTCGGCGACATTGGCCATGCGATACAAAGTTTCGTGGAAGGGCACCGCATGTCGGTGGTGCGGGATTTCTGCGGGCACGGGCTGGGCCAGGTGTTTCACGCCCCCCCGAACGTGCTGCACTATGGCCGGGCAGGCACAGGCCCCGTGTTGGAAGAAGGCATGTTCTTCACCATTGAACCCATGGTCAATCTGGGTCGCCCCGAAACCAAAGTGTTGGCAGATGACTGGACAGCTGTGACCCGGGACAAATCCCTGTCGGCGCAGTTTGAACATTCAGTCGGGGTTACCGCCACGGGTGTGGAAATTTTCACACTGTCCCCCGCAGGCACCTTCCACCCGACGTACAAGCAAACCTAGGGGCTGTTGCGTGCAACTTCGGCCAATGTGATCGTGGTCTTGCCATAGGTTTTGGTGTGCATCACCTGCAACCAGGCGGGCAGGGTGGGGGCAGGACTGTCTTCCCATAACACGGTGGCATCAGGCGCAATCCACCCTTGCCCATGGGCCGCATCCAACGCCCCTTCGCCCAGTCCTTTGCCGTATGGCGGGTCCAGAAGGATCAAATCGTGCGGGGTCCCTTGGGGCAACCGGGTTGCGTCGCAAGTCAGTGTGGTGGCTTGGTCCCTGCACCCAAGGCTTGCAATATTGTCCGCCAAAAGTTTGCCAGACGCCCGCCCGTTGTCCACAAACGTGGCCTGTGCTGCCCCGCGCGACAACGCTTCCAACCCCAAAGCGCCGGTCCCGGCAAACAGGTCCAGCACAAGCAAATCATCAAAGTCGATCCTGTGCGTCAGGATATTGAAAATGCTTTCCCGTGTTCTGTCCGTGGTGGGGCGCAAATGCGCGCTTGCATCGCCCGCCCCGACGCTGGCAAGGCGGTGACCTTTCCACTTGCCTGCGATGATCCTCACTGCAGGTACGGCTTCAAATCGGCATCTGCATCCACCACCACATCCGCCGGGATGGATTTGCCTGCTTCAATCACGCGTTTGCTGATCATATACGCCCGTGGGTCATTCATGGCATCCACCGCCACCAACTGACCGGCTTTGTAATACCAATGCGATCGCGCCGCGCCGCCGTCGCGCACCACCACCTGATCATAGCCTGTGTTCAGGCCCGCAATTTGCAGTTTCACGTCGTATTGATCTGACCAAAACCAAGGGGTAGCGGCATATTCTGTTTCCGCGCCCAGCATATTGGCGGCCACGATTTCTGCCTGGTCGATTGCATTGGGCACGCTTTCCAACCGAATGCGCCCGCCTTGGTATGGGAAAGACGCACAGTCGCCTGCGGCCCAGATATTGGGGGCCGACGTGCGGCCAAATGCGTCGGTGGCGATGCCATTGTCCAGGGTCAAACCAGCCATTTCCGCAAGTCCTGTGGCTGGACGAATGCCCACCCCCACCACTGCAACGTCAATGTCCAAAACGGTTCCGTCAGACAAGATGGCTTGGGACACCGTGCCGTCCCCCACCAGCCGGTCCAGGCCGGTTCCTTCCAACAGGGTGACACCGTTTTTGGTGTGAAGGTCACGAAAGAAGTCCGATGTTTGTGGTGCTGCAACCCGTTGCAAAATTCTGTCGGCCAATTCCACCACGGTGACCTTCAGCCCCCGTTGGGCCGCCACAGCGGCGGCTTCCAGGCCGATGTATCCGCCCCCCACAATCAGCATGTGCCCGCCTGCGTCAAACGCAGGCTTCATTCCGTCCACGTCTGCCAAAGTGCGCACTGTGTGAACCCCACCCAGATTGCCGCCGATGGCGTCGGGCAAGCGGATTGGGGTGGACCCAGTTGTGATCGCCAATTGGTCGAAAGCCATGGTTTCCCCGCCCACCACCAGGGTCTTTGCGCTTGGATCAAGGGCTGTCACCGGCTGACCAAGGCGCAGATCAATCGATTGATCCGCGTAAAACGCCAGCGGTCGCAAATACATGCGGTCCAGGTCCATGTCCCCCAGAAGATACTTCTTTGACAGGGGCGGGCGTTGATACGGCGGGGCTGATTCATCGCCAATCAGGGTCAGTTTGCCGTCAAACCCAAGGGCCCGCAGCTTGGCCACAAGGGACGATCCAGCCTGTCCTGCCCCAACAACGACGAAATGCGACATGGCTGCCCCCTGGTATCTGCGCCCCTGCAGCCTATAACTTTGGGGGACGAACATTCAATCAATGAAGGATCAACATCATGGCAATTTCCGTTGGGGACACCCTGCCAGACGCAACTTTTGTCCGCATGGGCGCAGAAGGCCCAGAGGAGGTGACCCTGGCCAGCCTGTCCAAAGGTCGCAAGATCGCGCTGTTTGCCGTGCCGGGGGCGTTCACGCCAACCTGTTCATCCGCCCACGTGCCGTCCTTCATTCGCACCAAAGCGGATTTTGATGCCAAGGGCGTGGACGAGGTGATTTGCGTGACCGTAAACGATGTTTTCGTGGTGCAAGAATGGGGCAAAGCCACGGGCGCAGACACCGCTGGCATCACGATGCTCGCAGACCCGGAAAGCGCCTTTACCAAAGCCATCGGTATGGATTTCACTGCCCCGCCCGTGGGCTTGATTGCCCGGTCGAAACGGTACGCGATGTATGCCGAAGACGGCGTGGTGAAAGTCCTGAATGAAGAAGCCAGCCCCGGGGAATGCGAAATTTCCGCCGGCGAAACGCTGCTGGACGCGATTTAGGGGTCCGCGCTGACGGCCGCGTCCATGGCGTGGGCCAATTTGACATCCAGTTCTGACAACCCATCGCAGTCGTGGGTTGTCAGCACCACCTCTACGCGGTTGTAAACGTTGAACCATTCTGGGTGGTGATCCAACTTTTCTGCCACCAATGCCATTTGCGACATCCAGCCCCAGGCTTGGCCAAAGGACTTGAAACGGAAGGTTTTGCAAAGCGCATCGCGCCCATCCGCCAAAGCCCAGTCATTTTCCAAAAGCGGCTTTATCGCTGCGCGGTCATCCAGTTTTTCGGTCATTCTTGTTCTTCCACCTGTATGCGTTTGAATGGTCCATAGGACGTAAGGATTTCGATTTCTTCTTCCACCGCCTGCGCCTCTGCCCGCAAATATTGCGCCACGGCATCGTTAAAGCCGGGGTCCACAAACCAATGCAGCGAATGGGTCGTGACGGGCAAATATCCCCGCGCCAATTTGTGGGACCCTTGCGCGCCAGCTTCCACACGCTTCAAGCCCCGCGCGATGGCAAAGTCGATGGCTTGATAATAACACAACTCAAAATGCAAACAGGGGTGATCTTCCACACACCCCCAATACCGCCCGAACAGTGTGTCGCGCCCAAAAAAATTTAACGCGCCCGCCACCCACTGTCCGTCCCGTTCCGCCATCACCAACAGCATGTCATCGCGCAAATCTTGCTGCGCGCAGTCAAAAAACGCCCGTGTTAAATACGGCGTTCCCCACTTGCGCGCGCCTGTGTCTTGGTAAAACTGCCAAAACGCATCCCAATGTTCCGGCTCAATCGCGTCGCCGGTCAATGCGTGGATGGTGCCCCCAAAACCCTGCGCTTGGGTTCGTTCTTTGCGAATATTTTTGCGCTTGCGGCTGGACAGCGTGTTCAGGAAGTCATCAAAGCTGCTGTATCCATTGTTGACCCAGTGAAACTGCTGCGATTTGCGCGCCATCACCCCGTATTCTGATGCTTTGGCGGCCTCCTCCGCTGTGCAGAAGGTGGCGTGCAGCGATGACATCCCAGCGTCTTCGGTCACCTTCATGACCCCTTGGATCAATGCTGACAAACCCTGGTCTTCGAACCCATCGCGCACCAAAAACCGTCGCCCTGTGGCTGGGGTGAAGGGCACTGCGATCTGCAGTTTTGGATAATATCGCCCGCCCGCATTTTCATAGGCATGGGCGAAATTGTGGTCGAAAATATATTCGCCCTGGCTGTGGGATTTCACGTACATTGGTGCAACTGCGATGGTTTGGCCGGCCAACACGGCTTGCAAATATTGCGGTGACCACCCGGTCCCCGGACCCACGGACCCGGACGTTTCCAGCGCCAACAAAAACCGGTGTGTTGTGAACGGGTCCAAGCCCGCGCCACTGGGATCCGCGCAGGCATCCCAATCGACGGCATCGATTTGCCGAAGACTGGACAGAACGTGGATTTCAACGGTGTCGGCCACTGCGATGCCTTTTGGTGTGCCCTCTACGGTCTAGGGCGCAGGACCAAACTTCAAGGCACATACCCTTCAAACGTCACTGTATCCGCGATTTTGCGCGCTTCCGCTTCGGCCTGGGGCGAACGGATTGTCCAACACAAAACCTTGGCCCCAGCCGCCTTTACGCGGGCCACCGCATCCGATGCCAATTGCGCTTGATTGTGGGAAATGAACGACACTGGCAAAGTCTCAAAATCGGGAATGCTGGCCAATTCGGTCCGGCGGGCCTGCGGGACTGTGGGCCAATCGTCGGCCAAGAAATCATCCGTCACCAAACCCAAGGCCCGCCCCGTGTTCAGCTTGGCCACAGCCGCCATTGCATGCGGGTTGAAGGACATAATCGCCGCGTCTCCGCCATAACCTGCCAAGTCATCTGCGACAGCCCGTTCCAAAGGACCAACCTGGGGACCCATCGCGCCGTCTTGGTCCTTGATTTCCACCACCACGGGCACTTGGCCCGCGATTTGGTCCAAGGTTTGGGCCAGGGTCGGGATTGTGTCGGTGCTGTCTGTCAGGGTGATGTTTTGCAGCTGTGCCGCCGTGCGTTGCGCCACGGGTCCAGTTTCGTCGGTCAACCGCCCCAAGTGGTAATCATGAAACACCATAGCCACGCCGTCTTTGGACAATTGCACATCCAGTTCGATGGCATACCCATGGGCGATCGCGGCCGCAAAGGACTGGGGCGCATTTTCGATGCGTCCAGCGCTGCGGTCGTGAAGCCCACGGTGGGCCACCGGACCAGACAGAAAAGCTGCAGGCAGCGGTGTCATTTGATTTGAAACACGCCTTCAATTTCAACAGCAACACCCATCGGCAGGGACGGTGAAGATACAGCAGCGCGCGCATGCCGCCCGGCATCCCCCAAGGCTTCTGCCAACAAATCGGACGCACCATTAATGACTTTGGGCTGTTCTGTGAAATCTTGGGTCGAATTCACAAACCCGGACAATTTCACCACCCGCACCAAGCGGTCCAAATCCCCCCCGCACGCGGCCTTAACTTGGGATAAGAGAGAAATGGCGCAAGTACGCGCGGCTTTCGCACCGTCTTCCACGGACATGGTGTCGCCCAACTTGCCGGTGATGAAACCTTCGTCGTCTTGGCTGATTTGACCTGATACAAACACCAAATCCCCAACCTGAACAAACGGTACATAGTTTGCGGCGGGCGCGGGTGCATCTGGCAGTGTGATGCCAAGCTTGGCCAAATTGGTTTCGAACGTTCCGGACATGTCATCCTCCAAAGAAATCGGTTTGGAAGATGCCTATGCGGAAAAAGCGGTGGTGAAAAGTCTTGTACGGTCAGCTTTCGCGCAGGGCCCGCACGAAATAGTCTGTCAACGGTTTGGTCAGATATGCCAAAGGGGACCGATCTTCGGTTCGAATAAAGCTTTCCACAGGCATGCCCGGGATCAATACGCGGCCTTCTGGCAAGCGGGCCAATTCGCCAGGGTTCAAGACGATTTCAGCGCGATAGAAACTGATTTGTGTCGACTGGTCCGTAAAGGCATCGGCGGACACAAGGGTGACGGTTCCGAACAATTCTGGCGTGGTGCGTTGGTCAAATGCGGCAATCCGAAGCGTCACTTCTTGGCCCACGAAGACTTGGTCAATGTGCAAAGGGTCGACTTGGCTGGCGATCACCAGCGGGCGGTCTTGGGGCACAAGATACAACACTGGGTCCGCTGGGCGCACAACCGACTGTGCGCCAAACACCGTCAAGCCATAGACAATGCCTGACACCGGGGCCTTGATTTCCATACGGTCCAGCCGCTCTGCAATGCCGCGACGCTGTTCGGCGGTGGTGTTTTCGCGGAACTGCAATTCGCGCAACTCAGAAATGGCTTGTTCACGGCGCGCGGTGCTGCGGCGGATGATTTCGATCTCAAGCTCGGTGATGCGGCCTTCTGCTTCGGCTTTGGCAGCAGTCAGATTGCCCAAATTCCCAAGGATATCGGCTTCCTGCCGTTGCAGCGCCAAAACGCTGGACGCGCGGGTTAAGCCCTTTTTCAGAAGGTCTTGCTGGCTTTGAAGTTCTTCCGCCAACAAAGTGCTTTGGATCGACAGCGCTTCTTGTTGCGCCGCGATGCCTGCAATTTGGCTGGTGATTTGGTCACGGCGTTTGCGCAATTGTTCAAATTCCCGCGCCAGTGTGTCTTTGCGGGCCACAAACAAGCGCGATTGGCCGTCCATCAGCGCCTGGATGTCTGTATTTTGGGACGCGAATTCTTGCAGTTCCGGGTCGAAATTTATCGTTTCCAGGTCATCGCGTTCGGCCTCTAACCGGCCACGGCGCGCCATAAGTTCGAAAAGCTGGCCTTCTGTGATGGTAAGTTCTGATGCCAACAAGGTGCGATCCAAGGTCAGCAAAACGTCGCCTTTGCCCACAGTCTGGCCTTCGTCCACGTGGATTTCCGCCACAACGCCGCCGTCGGGGTGCTGCACGATTTGGCGATTGCGGTCCACTTCGACCTGCCCCGAAGCGATAATCGCCCCAGACAAATTGGCCATTGTGGCCCAAGTGCCAAAGCCCCCCAACAGGACCGCCAATCCCAGAAAGCCGATGATCAAAGGACGCCAAGCAGACCATTTCATATCAGGACACTCCTGCGCTTTGGGGCGGCGCTGCTTGGATCGCGGCGTGATTTTTCACCACTTCTTGCAAGACGGCTTCTTTCGGCCCGAAGGCTTTGCGGGCGCCGTCTTCGATCATCAACAACATGTCGCATTCTTGGATGGCAGCGGGGCGATGGGCCATGATCAGGATGGCTTTGCCCGCGGCTTTGAAATCGCGAATGGCTTGGTTCAAAGCCATATTTCCGTCGTTGTCGAGGTTCGAGTTCGGTTCATCCAGCACCAAGACCACCGGGTCCCCGTACATCGCCCGGGCCAAACCGATGCGCTGGATTTGCCCGCCGGACAAACGGCCCCCGTTTGGCGTCACCACCGTGTCAAACCCATCAGGCAATTCCAAAATCATGTTGTAAGCCCCGGCCGCTTTGGCGGCGGCGTGAATGGCATCGGGATCAGGGGTGTCCGACAAGCGCGCAATGTTTTCAGCGATGGTTCCTTCAAACAATTGCACCCTTTGGGGCAGGTACCCAATATGGCTGCCCAAGACGTCCGGGTCATAGTTGTCAAGCGATGCGCCATCCAGGCGGACGTGGCCACCGGCGGGTCGCCAAACGCCGGTCAAAGCCCGCGCCAGGGTGGATTTGCCCGCGCCAGACGGGCCAATGACACCGCAGGCTTGGCCGGGTTCCAACTTGAAAGATACCATACGCAGGGCCGCTTGGGATTGGCCGGGCGGTATGATTGTCATCTGTTGCACATCCAAAAGGGCTTGGGGTTTTGGCAGCGGCGTTTTTTCAGTTTCAGGCGGGATTTCCGACAAAAGTTCTGCCAAATTGTGCCAGCTTTTCGCGGCCCCCTGCAGCATGGGCCATTGCCCGATCGCCATTTCAATGGGTTGCAGCGCCCGTCCCAACAAGATTGAACCGGCGATCATTGCACCTGGTGACAGTTCGCCTTGCAAAACCAGCCACGCCCCAAGCCCCAGGATGGCAGATTGAAGCATCAACCGGAACGTCTTTGTCAGCGTCGTAAATGTGCCGCCAACGTCTGCGGTTGCAATGCTGGCGTTCAGGGCTTTGGTGCGGGTTTGGAACCATCGGCGGAAGGTGGCACCCTGCATCCCCAGGGACCGAACCATTTCGGATTCCGATCGAATTTGTTCGGACAGAAGTTCTGACTTCACAGTGGCTTGCTGGGACAGGGCCATGGAATTCCGGGTCATCATCTGGTTCAGGACCGTGATGACCACCAGAACCAACCCGCCGCCGATGGCCAGCATGCCCAACAGCGGATTGAAAATCCAAATCCCAAAAAGGAATATCGGGGTCCACGGCAGATCAAAGACAGACATCAATACAGGCGACGTCATCACCCGTTGCACGTTTTCCAAATCCCGTATGCCCGTGACGGGTTTGTCCGTTGATGGCAGCGATGATTTGCGCAAAACGGCCGAGAAAACACGCTGGTCCAAGCTGGACTGAAAGCGCGCCCCGACACGGGCCATGACCCGACCGCGGGAATAGTCCAAAATGCCCATGACCCCGTACAAGAACACCACCAACACGGACAAAGCCACCAAGGTTGCTTCAGATCGGGACGACAGCACCCGGTCATACACCTGCAACATGTACAGCGGTCCGGTCATCATCAGCATGTTTGCAAACAAGCTGAACACGCCAACGGCCCAAAACAGACCCCGGCTTTGGGATCGCGCTTTGCGCAGTTCCGCCCGGCCTTGTGCCAAATCTGGTGTCATCGTGATTTGGCCTTTGTGGGGTTGCAGCGTAACATCAGATAGGTTGCGCGTGGGTTGTGAAATTTTTGGTGCACATGCCTTACGTTCCTATGCCGCAAATGGTTAAAGGTGCTTCTATACCAAGCTTAATGCACGCGATGATGTTATGAAAATTCTATTTAGTATAGCGACAATGATCTTTTTGGTGGGGTGTTCTGTCGCCCCCGATGGGGTGGCGGTTCACGACCCTTATGAAAAGATGAACCGCAAAACCCACGCGTTCAACAAAGCTTTGGATCGCAACATCGTGCGACCTGTGGCACGGGCCTATGACGTGGTTGTGCCCGATCCGATCGAAGATGGTGTCACCAATTTTTCAGATAACCTGAGCCTGCCGGGCAAAATTTTAAACAACATTTTGCAGGGTGATTTCAAAGGCGCGGGCCAAAACACTGTGCGGTTCTTGTTCAACACCACCTATGGCTTGGGGGGGCTGTTGGACCCATCCACCCACTGGGGGGTTGAAGAAGTGGACACAGATTTTGGCGAAACTTTGGAAACCTGGGGCGTGCAGGAAGGGGCTTATGTTGAATTGCCCTTGTTGGGGCCGTCCACGGAACGCGATGCTGCAGGCTTTTTGGTGGACATCTTTTTGGACCCTGCCAGTTATGTCCTAAATCGCCCGCAAGCCCGGGTGCGGCGCACGGCGCGGGTTGGCGAACAACTGCAAACGCGCCACGTTTTGGGCAATCAGATTGATGAAATCCTGTACGAAAGCGCCGACAGTTATGCCCAAGCGCGGCTGATTTATCTGCAAAATCGCCGGTTTGAGTTGGATAAGGGGGCTGGCGATGGGTACATCGATCCCTATATTGATCCCTATGAAGAATTTTGAAAATGCCAGTATGACCCGCCGCGCTGTCCTGTTTGGGACGGCCGCGGTTATGGTTGCAGGTCCCGCCGTTGCCCTGACACAGTCCCAAGCGACCCGTTTGGTGAACACCCTGGTGGGGGAAATCAATCGTGTGATTGCATCGGGTAAGTCCGAAGGCGCGATGATCCGGGATTTCGAGCGCATCTTCGTGCGCTACGCCGACGTTCCCACCATTGCGCGATCGGCTTTGGGGGCCGATGCCCGTCGGGCCAGCCGGGCGGAACTGTCGAATTTCACCAAAGCGTTTCAGGGGTACATCGCGCGCAAGTACGGCAAGCGGTTCCGTGAATTCATCGGCGGTCAGATCAAGGTGAAGAACACAGTCAATCGCGGCAAGTTCTTCGAGGTGGTGTCCAGTGTGAACCTGCGCGGGTCATCGCCGTTCGACGTGGCCTTCCGCGTGTCGGACCGGTCCGGGCGCGATCTGTTTTTCGACATCATCATCGAAGGCATCAGTCTTTTGTCATCCGAACGTGTGGAAATTGGTGCCTTGCTTGACCGGCGGGGCGGCAACATCGGCCGCTTGACCCGCGATTTGGCCAAGCTGGGATAACGCGGGGCCTGGGGTGTCTTCCCCAAGCCCGCCGTTAATTTCCGCCCAGAATTCCGATCAATGCATCGACAATGGCGCTGTCGCGGTCCTGCTTGGGCTGCGGCTGCTTTTTCGGTTTGGCCTGTTCTTTGATGGCCTTTTTGACAGTTTCCTTCACCGTTTGTGCTGCCACCGCCTGGATGTCCTGCACAGGGGCAGCGCGGCGCATGGGCAGGGGGGCCGGGCTTTTGCCGTTTGCCACCCCCAGCATGATTTGCTTCCAAATTTCCGCTGGAAGGCCGCTGCCCGTTGTGCCCTTTAACGGGGTGTTGTCGTCGTACCCCATCCAGACCCCAATCACATAGTCGGACGTAAAGCCGATGAACCAAGCATCCTTGGCGGCTTGGGTGGTGCCGGTCTTGCCCGCAGATTCGATGCCGGTAACCTTGGCCCGTTTGCCCGTGCCGCGTTCGATCACCAAGTGCATCATATAGGTCAATTCTTCAGCGACCGACGCAGGCACGACGCGGGCACCGTATCCATCAGGCTGGGTCAACAGGGGTTCGTTGTCGCCGCGGTACCGCAGTTCGCGAACGCCATAGGGCTGCACTTCGACGCCGCCCGCAAGGATGCCCGCAAACGCCCCGGTCATTTCCAAAACGCTGCTTTCGGACACACCAAGGGCCAGGGCAGGGCCTTGGGCCAGCGGGCTGGTGATGCCGAATGCGGCAGCGGTGGCACGCACTTTTTCGCGGCCCACGTCCTCGCTCAACTTAACGGCGGGGATGTTGATGCTTTCCATCAAGGCTTGGGTCAATGTGACGTTGCCCTTGAAGCGCTTGGTGAAGTTCTTGGGCCGCCACGGGTCCGACCCGCGCTGGCGGTACGTTACGGCTTCGTCTTTGATTTTGTCATTGGGACTCCAACCGTTGGCCATGGCGGCTGCAAAGACGAAGGGTTTGAAGATCGATCCCGTTTGGCGCTTGGCTTGGGTTGCCCGGTTAAAGGCCCCCACGATCCCTTTTTTGCGACCGCCCACCATGGCCAAAACCGCCCCGTCTGGGGCCAAGACCACTGCTGCCACTTCGGCCTTTGAGGACTTGCTGACACGTTCGGCGAACACGTTGGTGATGGCACGTTCTGTGGCGGCCTGCACGCGTGGGTCCAGGGTTGCGGTGATCACAACGTCATCCATGGTCGTGCGGGTGAAGAAGTTGGGGCCAGACGCCATCAACCAATCCGCAAAATATCCGCCCGCTTTGGCCTTGGCCGCCGGGCTGAGGCTGGCAGGCTTTGCCTTGGCAAATTCCGCTTCGCCCTTGGTCAGATATCCCTGCTCTTCCATCAATCCCACGACCACATTTGCGCGGCCTTGGGCCCGCTCCAGGCTGTTGGTGGGGGCGTAATAGGACGGTGCCTTCAAAAGTCCGGCCAACATGGCGGCTTGGCCCCCGTCCACTTCCTTGGCGGAAATGCCGAAATAGCGTTGGGATGCGGCTTCAAAACCCCGCGACCCTGCGCCCAAAAAGGCGCGGTTCAGATAAATGGTCAGGATTTCGTCTTTGGTGAATTTGGCTTCCATCGCCAGGGCATAGACGGCTTCTTTCACCTTCCGCCAAATGGTGGTGCGCCGGCAGTCTTGTTCATACGCGCGCTCAGATTCCCACTTTTCGCGATCGTAGGGCACGCCCAAACACAGAAGTTTTGCAGTTTGTTGGGTGATGGTGGACCCGCCGTTGCCGGAAAACGGTCCGCGGCCTTCGCGCATATTGATGCGGATGGCGGATGCAATACCGCGGGGGTCAATGCCAGGATGGCGATAAAAGCGTTTGTCTTCTGTCGCGATGACACCGTTTTTCAAATAGGGCGATACAGAATTCGCCGTGACCAGCCCGCCGAACTGATCCCCGCGCCAGGCAAACACTTCGCCGTTGCGGTCCAGCATGGTGACAGACCCTTTGGCGCGCCCATCCACAAGATCCACAGCTGGCGGCAAATTGGTGGATATATAGAGCACAGAAAACCCAAGGATCAGGGCCATCATCACGCCGATGCGCCACGAAAAACCCCATACAACCCGGAAGGGGAACAGGATCAAAGACCACAAGGCCCCCCGAATTTTACCGGTCCCACGTTTCTTGCGGACAGGTTTTTTCGGCGCAGGTGTGGTGACGCGTTTTTCAGCACGCAAAGGTGCGCGGGATTTTTTGTTGCCTGCAGACATGGTGTCCATGCTCTTGTTGTTTTGCGCAGTATATAACGAGTCCACGCTGATTTGTCGCGGAGAAGATTTCGAATTTTTCCCGTTTGGCGTGAAATATCGCGCCAATTTCGCAACAATTACAACTGCGATGGGTGCTAGATGACTTGGGCGATGGCCTTGGCCAGCACCGGCACCGTTTGGGCATTCAGGCCAGCGATGTTGATCCGGCTGTCCCCCACCATGTAAATTCCATGGTCGTCGCGCAGTGTTGCCACGGCATCTGGCGCAATGCCCAAACGTGAAAACATGCCCCGGTGATCGCCCACAAAGCTGAAACGATCGGACTTGGTTTCGGCGCGCAGCGCGTCGGACAGCTGCATCCGCAGGCCAAGCATGCCAGTGCGGATGTCCTCCAATTCGGCTTCCCAGTCGGCGCGCATCGTGGCGTCATTCAAGATCATCGTCACCAACCGTGCGCCGTGATCGGGCGGGAAGGAAAAATTCTGACGGTTCAAGAATGCCATATTGCCTTGGGTCACTGTGCGCAGGCTTTCGTCGTCCGATACGGCAAAAAGGACCCCAGTGCGTTCGCGGTAGATCCCGAAATTCTTGGAACAGCTGGCGGCCACCAAAAACTGTGGGCAGCGGGCCGCGATGGCGCGCGTGAAGGCGGCGTCAGCATCCAATCCGTCGCCGAACCCTTGGTATGCGATGTCCACAAAAGGAATGGCACCTGCAGCGTTCAATGCGTCGATGACAACGTCGAAGTCAGCAGGTTTCAGATTTGCGCCGGTTGGGTTGTGGCAGCAGCCGTGCAGCAGCACCACGTCGCCTTCTTTGACTTTGGCCAGGTCTTCCAACATGGCGGGCAAATCGACGCTGCAGCTTTGCGCGTCAAAATACCGATACGTCGCTTTGGGCAGGTCCAAGTGATCCAGAATGGACGGGTGATTTGGCCAAGTGGGATCAGACAACCACACCGTGGCCCCTGTGCCCGCCAGCTTGATCAATTCAAACCCCTGGCGAATTGCGCCGGTGCCCCCGGGTGTGGCCACTGCAGACACTTGATCTTCGGCCAGACCTTCGCCAAAGATCAATCCCCGCATAGCTGCGGCAAAGGCAGGGTCCCCCGCCAAACCCACGTAGGACTTGCTGTCTTGTTCTTCCCACAGCTTCTGTTCGGCGGCCTTCACAGACCGCATCACGGGCGTCAGCCCTTCGGCGTTTTTATACACACCCACGCCCAAATCGATTTTGGTGTCGCGGGGGTCTGCGCGGTACTGCGCCATCAAGGCCAGGATTTTGTCTTCGGGCTGGGCGGTCAGATTGGTCAGCATCAGCTGTCTCCGGTTTCGATGGCAAGGGTTGGGAACTGGCCCCATTCAGCCCAGCTTCCGTCATAAAGGCCATGGTCCGATTTCCCCAAAACGTCCAGGGCCAGGGTCAAGATCGCGGCAGTGACGCCGGACCCGCAGGTTGTGATGGCGGGTTTCGACAGATCGACGCCGGCCGCTTTGAACACCGCGCGCAAGTCGCTGGGGGATTTCAGAGTGTGATCTGCATTCAGCAAAGTTTGAAAAGGCACGTTTTTTGACCCAGGGATGTGGCCAGACCGCAGGCCGGGGCGGGGTTCCGTCGCTTCGCCCTTAAAGCGGGCAGGGGCGCGCGCATCAATGATTTCGTGATCTTTCAGTTTCGTGGCATGGGCCACTTGCGTGACATCGCGCACCATGTCCGGGCGCGGTGCGGCATACATGTGGCGGTCTTTCAGGGGCGTGGGGTCGCTTGTGACGGGGCCACCGTCGGCCACCCATTTGGGCAACCCACCGTCCAAAACTGCGATGTTGTCGTGTCCAAAATGGCGAAACATCCACCAAACCCTGGCTGCGCTGAACAAGCCCTGCTGGTCGTAAACGACGATCGTATGACCTTCGCCCACCCCAAGCTTTCGAATGCGGGACAAGAATTTTTCGACCGGGGGCAGCATATGCGGCAAAGATGATCGGTGATCAGACACATCATCAATGTCAAAAAAGCGCGCGCCTGGTATGTGCGCGGTCGCAAAACTGTCGAACGCGTTGCGGTCGTCCCCGGGCAAAAACCATGTGGCATCCAGAATGCGCAAATCTGATGAATCCAAGTGGTCCTTCAACCAGGCGGTTGAAACCAAATGGGTTGCGTCGGTCAGTGCCATGGCGTCCCCCTGCAAGCCGGTATGGCGGAAATATCGGGGGTCACCAGATAAAACAAGGGCCGCTGTGGTATCCCAAAGCGGCCCCGAAAATCACTTGTAATTGGGCTTATTTGCCCAGCATGCCTTTGATCAGGCCGCCTGCGCCGCCCAGGACAGCACCGCCGCCTGCGCCACCGGCGATTCCGCCCACCAGTGCGCCGATGTCCAGATTGGACGCAGCGTCTGCCATTTCAGCGCCTGTGCCTGGGTCCATGCCCACAGCGCCCAGGATCGAGCCTGCGCCCAAGCCGCCAACGGCCCCCAGAACTGTGTTCATCATGCCGCCGCCGTTCAGCGTTTCAGACACTTTGCCGATGATGTTACCGCCAACAGCACCTGACAGTGCAGGCAGAACCAATGCCAAAATTGCTTCCATGGTGTTTCCCCTTCCATTTTGGACACACGATTTTGTGTGGTGCAGTGTAGGTAAGGGGCCTGTGCGGGAACTTACAGGGGAAAGAATCCTAAATCGACGCTTTGACCCGGCGCGTTAACTTTGGCGCAACAGTCGTTGCTTTTGCCTGTTCCAGTCCCGCTTCGCCTCGGTTTGGCGTTTGTCGTGGTTCTTCTTGCCCTTGGCGATGCCGATTTTGATTTTGATCCGCCCGACGTGATTGAAGTACATCACCAGGGGAACAAGCGTCATTCCTTCGCGCTGTGTGGCGTTCCACAACCGGCTGAGTTCGCGCTTGGACGCCAACAGCTTACGTTTGCGTTTTTCAAAATGCCCCCAGGTTTTGGCTTGGTCATAGGGGGCGATATAGCTGTTCACCAACCACAGTTCGCCGTCTTCAACCGCAGCATAGCTTTCCGCGATATTGCCAGACTTTTCGCGCAGCGATTTCACTTCTGATCCCATCAGAACAACGCCGCATTCAAGATCGTCTTCAATGGCATAGTCGTACCGCGCGCGGCGGTTTTCGGCGATGACTTTGTAATTTGGGTCAGTTTTTGGTTTTGCCATGGTGCAGCGGATATAGGCGCGGCTGGTTTGGTTTTCCACGGAAAAAATGAAAGGTCAGGGGCCTTTGGCCCCTGGCATGAAATCTGTCATCCCCGGACGGGGATGACGGTTTGCCTTCGGCGAAGGTATTTACCACTCAAAGTGAAGGGGTCAGTCGATCAGGCCTGCGAACTTCATGGCATCATCGATCAGGGCCTTGGTGCCATCGGTCAGGCCCACATGGGGCAGGCGCACATCATCGGTGCACAGCCCCAGCTTGGACATGCCGTATTTTGCGCCGATCAACCCGGGTTCTTTGAAGATGGCGATGTGCAGCGGCATCAATGTGTCGGTAATTTCCAATGCTTGGGCATAGTCGCCATTCAGCGTGGCTTCCTGCATTTGGGCGCACAATTTGGGGGCGACGTTGGCAGTGACCGAAATGCAGCCGACCCCGCCGTGCGCGTTGAACCCCATGGCCGTGGCGTCTTCGCCGGACAATTGAACGAAGTCTTTTCCGCACGACAGACGTTGTTGGGGCACGCGGGCCAAATCGCCGGTGGCGTCTTTCACCCCGATAATCATGGGGTGTTGGGCCAGTTCTGCCATGGTGGCCACAGACATATCCACCGATGATCGGCCGGGAATGTTGTAGATGATAATTGGCAAGCCCACATCAGCGGCCGCAGTGAAATGGGCAACCAACCCGGCCTGGGTCGGTTTATTGTAATAAGGCGTCACCACCAAAGCGGCATCTGCACCCGCAGTTTTGGCGGCTTCCACCAAACGCACGGTTTCTGCGGTGTTGTTGGATCCTGCGCCGGCGATAACGGGAAAACGGCCCGCGGCTTGGGCCACGACGGTTTCCACCACCAGGTCGTGTTCTGCGTGGGTCAAAGTGGGGCTTTCCCCGGTTGTGCCCACGGGAACCAGGCCGTGGCTGCCTTGATCGGCGTGCCAATCCACCAGTTTCTTCAGCGTCTCAAGATCCAGCTGGCCGTTCGCGAACGGCGTGACAAGGGCGGGCAAAGAGCCTTTGAACATGACACACTCCTTTGTGGCTGGGGGCTTAAGACGCCCGGGTCCCCCGTCACCTAGCTGGGGTTTTCACTTTTGCCAAGTTTCCCGCTTGCAGTTTTCGGCGGTCCCGCCCAGATTCGCGCCATGCGATTGCGAAACTTGGTCTTCTTGTTCTGTGCCCTGCCTGTTTTGGCCCATGCACAGCCCCGCGGTTTGTCCCTTGAGGCGTCGGATGCGTCGCGGGCATTGCAGGCGGCGCTGTCTGCACGCAACACTGGCGATTGGGACGGTGCGCTGGCGTTGGCACAGCCCGCAGGGTTTGTGGGGGTGGACCTGATCGAATGGAACCGCTTGCGTGCCGGGCAGGGCAGTTTTCAGGACACGCTGGCATTTTTGGACCGCCGGGCCGATTGGCCGGGCTTGCCGCTGTTGCGCAAGCGATCTGAAAAAACCATCCCACCTGGATTTGATGCCGCAACGGTGGTGACTTTCTTTGAAGCCCAAGCGCCCCGGACTTTGATCGGGTCCTTGCGGTTGGCCCAAGCGTTGCGCAACCAAGGGCGGCCCGATGCGGCCCAAGCAGAAATTCGCCGCGGGTGGGTGGAATTTGATGCGTCCGCAGAGGTGGAAACTGCGGTCCTGGCTGAATTTGCAACGGACGTGGCCCCGGTCCACAGCGCCCGGATGGAAAGTTTGCTGTGGGGCGGACACACAGAGGCGGCCAATCGGTTGATGGGGCGCGTTGACGCGCTGACGGCCAAAAAGGCCAGGGCCCGGATCGCCCTGCAAACCCAGTCTGACGGGGTGGATGATTTGGTGGCCGCCGTCCCGGCAGAGCTTCAAAAAGACCCTGGTCTGTTGCATGATCGCTTCCAATATCGCGTGCGCAAGGGCAGGTGGGCTGCGGCAGAAGCACTGATCTTGGAAACATCTGCGTCGGCCGCGCGGTTGGGGCGACCCGATGCTTGGGCGGCCAGCAGGATCCGCCTGGCGCGTGATCGAATGGGGGATGGGCGGCACTTGGCGGCTTATCGCTTGGCTGCAAATCACCACATGACAATTGGATCGCGATTTGCAGAGTTGGAATTCCTGGCGGGATATCTGGCATTACGCAAACTGAAGCGACCCGATGCCGCGATTTATCACTTTCAGCGACACGCCAGTGCTGTAACGTCGCCGATTTCCCTGGGGCGGACACACTATTGGCAGGGGCGCGCCTATGAAGCGATGCAAAAGCCTGACGCCGCCAAAGCGGCTTTTCGCAATGGCGCGAAATACCAAACAAGTTTTTACGGCCTTTTGTCGGCGGAAAAGGTGGGCCTGCCTTTGGACGCAAAGTTGGCAGCAGGGGATGTGTTTTCCGGGGCTTTGAGTGCGCCGTTCACCAAATCCAGTGTCTATGAGGCCGCGCAAATCTTGATGGACGCGGGTCAAATGCGGGTGGGGGTGCGGTTCCTGACCCACCTGGCCGAAAGCCTGGATCGCAAACAGATCGGTCAGATGGCCACCTTGGCGGAAGATGCTGGTCTGCCGCAGATCGCCTTGCTGATCGGCAAACGGGGGGTGCAGTACGGATCTTTGATCGAACAGGCGTATTATCCTTTGCACCCTTTGGTGGACGAAGTGAAAGGCATTCCGACGGAAATGGCCCTGGCCATTGCCCGCCGGGAAAGTGAGTTTTTTCCCGATGCACGGTCCGGCGTCGGGGCCTTGGGGTTGATGCAGGTGATGCCCGCCACGGCAAAAGAAGTGGCTGGCAACATTGGGCTGCCCTTTGATGAACGCCGTTTGACCGCTGATCCCGTGTACAATGCAAAGATCGGTGTGGGGTATTTGCAGGGCCTGTACCGTCAGTTTGGCAACAGTCCGGTGCAGATCGCTGCGGCGTACAACGCGGGGCCATCGCGGCCCAAGCGGTGGATGGCGGAACGTGGCGATCCCCGGCGGGGGCAGGTCGATGTGATCGACTGGATCGAAGAGATTCCGTTTTCAGAAACCCGAAACTATGTCATGCGCGTAACAGAAGCTTTGCCGATTTACCGCGCGCGTCTTACGGGCACTGCCGGGCCAGTGGACTTCACCAAGCTGTTGGTGGGCGAATACGTCGACGCGCCGCCAGCCCCGCCCCCACCGGTGCGGGTTGCGCCCGAAACGACTATGCGCCCCGTCGCGCGGCCCGCCGTTCCCGCCACAGAGTGAACAGGCCCGCCGCCACCACGATGGCGCATCCCACAGCGACATTGGGTTCGATCGTTTCTGAATACACCACCACCCCAACGATGGCCGCAAAGAAGAAGTGGAAATAGACAAAGGGCTGTACCGCTGATGCTTCCGTCAGTTCATAGACTTTGATCAATAAGAAATGCCCCAAGGCCCCGCTGACGCACAGGCCCGCCATCCAGGCCCAGTCGCTGGGTGCCATGGGTTCCCAAAACCACACGCCGATGCAGGTCATAAAAATCGCACCCATGGTGCCGGTCCAGAAAAAGCTGGTGGCCGCACTGTCTTGGCGGGCGACGTACCTGGTCAACAGGGCATAGACCGCGAACATCACCGACGACAGCACCGCGAACAATGACCACGGCGAAAAGACCCCCATGCCAGGCTGCAAGATGATCAGCACACCCACAAATCCCACGAAGATGGCGGCCCATCGCCGCCACCCCACGATTTCCCCCAAGATCGGGCCAGACAACGCGGCCACCAAAAGGGGATTGGCCATGAAGATCGCCAGGCTTTCCACAAGGCCGATTTTCACCAACGCGAACATCATCACCACGATTTCTGCGGCCAACAAAAGCCCGCGAAAACTTTGGGTAAAGGGCTGCTGGGTCCGTGCGGCATTGCGCAACCCCCCGGCTTGTTTGGCAGACACCGTCAGAACAAACGCGGCAAAAAACCAGTACCGGATCATCACCACCATGAACACATTGTACGTGCTGGTCAGATGCAGGCTGATCCCGTCCTGGCAGGCGAAAATCGCCATGGTCAGGATCATCAGCCCGATCCCTGCACTGGAATTTTGTTGTGTCACAAAAGAACGCCTTTGGTCATGTGTCGCTTGCGACCGTATCCCGGGATGCGATCCACCTGAAACCCCGCCTGCGACAAGGCGCGTCGCACTTGGCCTGCGGCGGTATATGTGGCGAATGTTCCGCCGGGGGCAGTGTGGTGCCCCACAGCGTGCAGCAAGTCATCTTGCCAAAGTTCGGGGTTCTTGGCGGGGGAAAATCCGTCCAAAAACCAAGCGTCGGCCAAGCCATCCCACTGTGGCAACGTGTGGCGGGCATCGCCGACGATCATGCGAAAAACCAGATCGTCCGTTTCAAATTCTGTTTGCCCAAAATGGGCGGACAGATCGGCGGTTATCTTGGCCAAGCTTGGGAACGCGGCCAAGGCCTGGGTCATTGCATTTGGGTCCAGCGGAAAAGCTTCGAAGGTGGTGAAATGCACCCGCCCGGTGCTGCCCGCATTGCGCCACGCATCCAATGCCGCAGCCAAGTTCAATCCCGTGCCAAAGCCCAACTCTGCGATGTGGAACCCGTCCCGGAACCGTGCGGGCAAATCATTGCCGGCCAAAAAGACGTGCTGCGTTTCTGCCAGGCCGTTTTCCAGCGAATAATACGGATCATCGAACCGGGCTGCGATGGGCACACCGTCCCGCCAGTCCAAGGATGGCTGGTGGTTTGGGTGTTCTTTGGGTATCGCATCGTCCATGGGTGTTGACGTCACAGTATTGGGGGCAGGGGTGTTCGGCTTGTCCGTTGCCTATGCCGCTGTGCAGGCCGGGGCAAGGGTGCGGGTCATCGACCCCCACGGCGTGGCGGCTGGGGCCAGCGGTGGATTGGTGGGGGCATTGGCCCCCCACACCCCCGACAATTGGAATGCGAAAAAGCAATTCCAGTTTGACAGTCTGATTTTGTCCCGCAGCTTCTGGCCCGACGTGGAAGCGGCATCCGGCAACCCCACGGGATATACCCGCGCGGGCCGTCTGCAGCCCATCTTGCAAGAAAAGCAGATCCCCCTTGCCTTGGCCCGTGCCGATCAAGCGGACAAACTTTGGCAAGGGAAAGCCACATGGACCGTGCGCCACAGCGCCAAAGACCCCTGGTCCCCCCCAAGCCCCACGGGGCAGGTGATTTTTGACGACCTGTCAGCCCATATCCATCCCCGCCAAGCGACCCAAGCTTTGGCCCGCGCGGTTCAGGCGCTGGGCGGTGATGTGGTGGCCAAAGGGGCCCTGCAGGGGGCCGTGGTGGACGCCACTGGATGGGACGGATTAAGAACCCTGTCGGTCGACATGGGACGGGACGTGGGCAACGGCGTAAAGGGCCAAGCGGCCCTGCTGGATTTTGCTGCCCCCCACCAGCCGCAGTTGTTCGCCGACGGGCTGCACATCGTCCCCCATGCGGACGGCACCACCGCCATCGGGTCCACCAGTGAACGCGATTTCAAACATGCCACCAGGGTCGATGGCCAAGTGGATGACATCGTGGCCAAAGCCAAACGGCTGTATCCGCAGCTTCGCGGGGCAGACGTGCTGGAACGTTGGGCCGGGGTGCGTCCCCGTGCACTAACCCGTGCGCCCCTTCTGGGCCGGCATCCGACAAAGGACGGCTGGTTCGTTGCCAACGGCGGCTTCAAGATCGGGTTTGGCATGGCGCCCCTTGCAGGCCAAGTTTTGGCGCGGCTAATTTTGGAAAACACCAACGATATTCCGCCGGACTTTGATGCCGCCTTGGTGTTGGGGGAAGATTAAATGCCCGAATTGACCGCATTGGACCATCTGGTCCTGACCGTGCAAGACATTGCGCATTCTGTCCGATTTTACACCGCCTTGGGGATGCAGCCCGTGACCTTTCAAGTCGCCGATGGCAGCACCCGCACTGCACTGCAATTTGGGGATCAGAAGATCAACCTGCACCCAGCAGACGCGCCCTTTCAGCCCCACGCAAAAACGACCGTGCCGGGGTCTGCGGACCTTTGTTTCCTGACCGAAACGCCGCTGGCGCACTGGGCGCTTCACTTGGCAGATCAAGGCATTGAAATCGAAGACGGCCCTGTTCCCCGCACGGGGGCAAGGGGGCCGATTTTGTCGATCTATGTCCGGGATCCAGATGGCAATTTGGTGGAAATTTCGACCCAAGCTTAACCGAAGCGGTCTGCCAAATTGGGCAAGAACGCTTCGACCGCCGCGGTGGCGATGACGATGGTGGTGTCGCGGTCCGGATTTTTGACATTCAACCCGCCGTGAACCGCACGCACCGTGGCCACACCGCGCGGCAGACGTGCAGCCAAAGCATCGCAGTCCACCTGATCTGGCTGCTGGACTGCAACCGTCACCTGCACGCGCATGTCTGAATGCGCCACGCCCAGGGTTTCGAACATGGGGATGGACGAATGGCGCAGCGCGTCGTCGATCGCACGGCCTGCTGCCTTGGTGTAATCCTGGTCGTATTGGCTGTTGCCCATGCCCATTTCGATGATGAACCGCTGATCGGTCATGGCGCACCCCCAAGATCAAGACTGACAGAGATGGCCACATTCGCGATCACCGTGGGGTTCCCGTCTGGGCGCGGCACGTCCAGCCCGCCTTGGACCGCTGTCACACTGATTTGGCCATAGGGGAACACCGATTTCAGCGCGTCTGTGTCCACCTGATCCGGGGCTTGCACACCCACTTCCACATCGATGATCATGGCGCTTTTGTCCTTGCCGAACAGTTCCGCCAAGTTGATGGAATTGTGCCACAGCGCGTCTTTCAAAGCGCGTGTCGCCGCTTCTGTATAATCTTGGCGGCGCAGCGAAGACCCCATACCAAATTCGGTCAGCAATCGTTTGCGTGCCATGATCCCCCCTGGTTTCATTGTGGGCTTACTTGTTTTTCGCAACCTCTGCTTTCAGGGCATCCATCAAACCCTGCATGGCAGTTTGATAACTTTCGGACACCAATGCGCCGTCCACCAATTCTTTGTGGCACCCGGCCACCAAAACACTGGGCCCCGGCACAATCCGCACATTGAACGGGGCCATGCACAGCCGCAGCGATGCCACGGCCATTTCCCCGCCGGTGCGCCCCGCCGTGGCAGACATCAGCACCACAGGCTTGCCTGCCCATGGGTTGCCTTCAACCCGGCTGACCCAGTCCAGCGCATTCTTCAAAACCCCAGACATCCCTTTGTTGTATTCCGGGGTTGCAATGGCAATGGCATCGGCCTGGGCAATCTGTTTGGCCAAAATATCCACCGATTTGGGCAAACCTTCGGCCTCTGTATCGCCGGAATAAAGCGGCAGGTTCAGCGATGCCGTCGCAAAGATTTTCGGCGCATAGGCCCGTGCCGCGGCCTGCAAAAGCTGACTGTTGAAAGAGGCCGCCCGCAAGCTGCCAGAAATGCCGAGAAGATGCATGGGGTGGGTCCTTTTCTTGCCGTGCGCCAAGACCTAGGCCAACGGTCGGCACAAGGCAATGTGAGATGTTTTTGCGGGGAAGCGAATGGTCTTGAAATAAAATGCATGGGGTTGGGTCGGCGACAGGACACTGCCCAGCAAGGGTTTGCAATGGTGGGTTGCACCCACCCTACGGTCCCGTAAGCTGCTGCATGGTTTTTAAGGAATGTGACCAGCGGCATCTGCGACGGGCATCATGACTTTAATAGCTGCTGGCACCACACTTGCTGTACTCGCGCCTGAAACACTCCAAACAGTTGAATCGATTTTTAATTTACCCACCGATCCATAAAGGGTTCAATGCTTAAGCACACACACTACGCCCCTAAAACTCCACTCCAATCTGCGCCTTAATCCCACTTCGGAACGGATGCTTCACCAGCTCCATCTCGGTCACCAGATCGGCCACCTCGATTAACTCCTCTTTCGCATTGCGGCCTGTCAAAACCACATGGGTCATGGGGGGCTTTTCGTTCGTCAGGAAGTCCACCACCTCGGCCACGTCGACATAATCATACCGCATGGCGATGTTGATTTCGTCCAGCAGGACCATGTGGTTCGCCT
>JAHDDS010000088.1 GCA_020629235.1 Planktomarina sp. | reverse complement strand
CGGAAGTGTACCTGGGCAACCCCAAGAACTTCGGCAACCAGTTGAAATACGCCGACAAGCGCGGCAGCCCCATCGCCATCATCGAAGGCGGCGATGAAAAGGACGCGGGCATCGTGCAGATCAAGGACCTGATCGCGGGGGCGGAACTGGCGAAAGACGCCACCTTGGAAGAATGGAAAGCCCGCCCCACCCAGGTGGAAGTGCAGCGCGCGGGCCTGGTGGAGGCCGTGCAAGCCATGCTGGCGGCGCAAGCGCAATGAGCCAGGCCGAGGCAGACAGGCTTCTGGCCATATTCCTGGACAGCGGTGCCCAGCGGGTAGAGGCGGACATTTTGCAACCCGCCGACACGCTGCTGGACCTGTACGGCGAAGACATTCGCGGGCGGGCTTATGTGACCCACGATCCCTTGCGCGGCGAAATGATGCTGCGGCCAGATTTCACCGTGCCCGTGGTGCAGCGCCACATGGCCGAACGGGCGGAACCGGCGCAATATACCTATGCCGGGCCAGTGTTTCGTGCCCAAGAAGACGACACGGGCCGCCCCACAGAATACATGCAGGTGGGGTTCGAAGTGTTCGACCGCGCCGCCCCCGCCGGGGTGGAAGCGCGGGTGTTCGCCCTGTTTCATTCCATCCTGACCCCCCTGGGGTGCACCGCGTCCTTAGGCGACATCGGCTTGGTCTTGGCGGCCATCGACGGGCTGTCCACCACCGATGCGCGCAAAGCGGCGCTGAAGCGCCACGTCTGGCGGCCCCACCGGTTTGCCGACCTGCTGGGTCGGTTTTCGCAGCCTTTGAAATTGCCATCCAAACCCCTGGGCGGGCCCCACATCGGCGTGCGCAGCGGGCGCGATGTGGCCGCCCGCCACGCCATGCTGGAAGAAGAAGCCAAACTGCCCCCCCTGGCAGCAGGAGAGGTGGAGGTGTTCGACCGCCTGCTGGCCATCAACGGTGCCGTGCCGGACGCGCTGGATGAATTGGGCCTGATCGCCAATGATTTTCCGGCCCTGGGCGCGGCGGTGGGCAAACTGTCTGACCGGGTTGCGGCGATTGAAGCGGCGGGCGTGGATATCGCGCGGCTGAAATTCGCGGCGGCCTTTGGGCTGACATCCATGGAATACTACGACGGGTTTGTCTTCGGGTTTGCCCAACCCAACGGGGATACGGTGGCCAGCGGCGGGCGCTATGACGCGCTGACGCGGGTGCTGGGCCAAGGCCAAGACGCCCCCGCGGTGGGGGGCGTGATCCGCCCAGAACTGACCGCAGCATTGGTGGCGGCTTTGGCGGGGGACGCGGCATGATCAAACTTGGCGTGCCTTCCAAAGGCCGGTTGATGGGCGACACATTCACCTGGTTCGGCAAACGCGGCATCACCCTGTCCAAGGCCGGGTCTGACCGGGAATATGTGGGCCGGGTGGACGGCATCGACGGCGTGGAACTGGTGCTGCTGTCGGCGGGCGAAATCCCCCGCGAACTGGCCGCCGGGCGCATCCATCTGGGGGTCACGGGCACCGATATGGTGCACGAAAAACTGTCCCTGTGGGACCGCCACGTGGCCCCGGTGGTGGAAATGGGATTTGGCAACGCGGACCTGATCCTGGCTGTGCCCGCCTGCTGGACCGATTGCACCACATTGCACGATCTGGACGCTGTGGCCGCACGGTTCCGGCGCGACCACGGCCACCGCCTGCGCATCGCCACGAAGTACCACCGCCTGACCCGCGCCTTCCTGCGCGAATTCGGCCTGGCCGATTACCAACTGGTGGACAGCCAAGGCGCCACCGAAGGCGTGGTGAAAAACGAAACGGCAGAGGCCATCGCCGACATCACCAGCACCGGCGCAACCCTGCGCGCCAACCACCTGCGGATTTTGGACGATGGGTTGATCTTGCAAAGCCAAGCCACCGTCTGGCGCAGCCTGACGGCCCAGGGCGACGTGTCGGAATTGGTGGATCGGTTGGGGTGATCCCCTGGTCGGTGGGGTGCACCCACCCCACGGCTTTTGGGTAGATCTTCCCTGACCCCAGACCTGAAAATGCTGGGTTTCGGGGCGCGGGGAACCGCATGTTCGCGGAATCCCTGACGCGCACCGTCGTCGATGCGATTGTCGGGCGCAGGGGAACCCCCGCCCTCGTCGGTCTTGGGGAAGACGAAACGCTTGTCGCAAAGCTTGGTGAACAAAACCTTACCGCACCGCGCGGTGGGTCACATCACACCGATATCGGCCAGCGCGGACTGCAAGGATGGGGGCAGGGGGTCTTCGGATTGGCGCGCGGCGGTCAGATCGGGCGGGCTGTCGGCGGTTTGCAAGTATCGCCACCCCTGAAACGGGCGTTTCGGCGCGGGGGCCACGCGCATAATTTGCGGGTCCAGCACGATGGCGCAGCGGCGAATGCCGTCGCTTCCCACCACTTCATCTAGGCGCAGAACACGCTGGCGGCACAAGATAACGCCCTTGATGACCCAGTATATGGACCCGCCGTTCAACACTTCGTCCCCGCGTTTGGGCCACATGCGGGTCACATGGCGCGGCAACCCGTCGCGGGTTTGGGCCTGGGGGGTGGCTTGCCAGGCCGCCAGACTGCTGACATCTTCGCTGCCGACCGAGAGTTTCACTAGATTTATGGACTTTGCCATAAAATTGCCCCATATGTTGTGCCTTATTCACTAAACACGATTCTGGTTTACCATGCAACGCGCCCCGGCTAGGGTGCGTTCCACCTGTTCGGAGACGCCGCCATGACCCGCTTTGCCGCCCCCATTGCTGAACAAATCTGGGACATGAAGTACCGGTTGAAAGCGGCTGACGGCACCCCGGTGGAAGAAACCGTGGAAGACACATGGGGCCGGATCGCCAAGGACCTGGCCAGCGTCGAAGATGACGTAAGTTATTGGGAAGACAGGTTTTATTCCGCTTTGGAAGACTTCAAATTCCTGCCCGCGGGCCGCATCACTGCGGGCGCTGGCACGGGCCGGTCGGTGACGATGTTCAACTGCTTTGTCATGGGCACGATCCCAGACAACATGGGCGGCATTTTTGAAATGTTGAAAGAAGCCGCGCTGACGATGCAGCAGGGCGGTGGAATAGGCTATGATTTCAGTACCTTACGCCCCAAAGGCGCGCAGGTGAAAGGTGTCGCCGCCGACGCATCGGGGCCGCTGTCGTTCATGGATGTGTGGGACGCCATGTGCCGCACGATCATGTCCGCCGGATCCCGCCGGGGGGCCATGATGGCCACCATGCGCTGCGACCACCCAGATATAGAGGACTTCATCACCGCCAAACGCGATCCCTTGCGGTTGCGCATGTTCAACGTGTCGGTCCTGGTGACCGATGATTTCATGGATGCGGTGAAATCTGGCGGCGATTGGGACCTGAAATTTGACGGCAAAACCTACCGCACAGTCAAAGCGCTGGACCTGTGGAACCAGATCATGAAATCCACCTATGAGTTCGCGGAACCGGGCGTGATCTTCATCGACCGCATCAACGCGGCCAACAACCTGTCGTATGTGGAAACCATTGCAGCCACCAATCCTTGTGGGGAACAGCCGCTGCCGCCCTATGGCGCGTGTTTGCTGGGATCGGTGAATTTGGCGCGTTTGGTGGAACATCCTTTCACCGATGACGCGGCTTTGGACGAAGATGCCCTGGCCGATTTGGTGGCCACTGCCGTGCGCATGATGGACAACGTGGTGGACGCCAGTCGCTTCCCGCTGGACGCCCAAGCCCAAGAAGCCGAAGCCAAGCGTCGCATAGGTCTTGGCGTCACCGGATTGGCAGACGCTTTGTTGATGGTGGGCCAGCGGTATGGATCGGAAGACGCGGCGCGTCTGACGGAACACTGGATGCACCAGATCGCCCGCGCCGCATATCTGGCATCGGTAAACTTGGCGAAAGAAAAAGGGGCTTTCCCCTTGTTTGAAAAGGATAAATTCCTGGCCAGTGGTGCGATGCAAACCATGGACGACGACGTGCGCGATGCCATTGCCGAACACGGCATCCGCAACGCCTTGCTGACATCCATCGCCCCCACGGGGACCATCAGCTTGTATGCGGGCAACGTGTCATCGGGGATCGAACCGGTGTTCGCCTATGCCTATACCCGGAAAGTGACGCAGCCCGACGGGTCCAAAACCGAAGAAGAGGTGGTGGATTACGCCGTGCAAATGTGGCGCGACGTGAAGGGTGATGAAGATTTGCCCGATCACTTTGTGAACGCCCAAACATTGGCCCCCATGGACCACGTGCGCATGCAGGCAGCGGCGCAAAAGTGGATTGATTCCAGCATTTCCAAAACGATCAACTGCCCCGAAGACATCAGCTTTGACGCCTTCAAAGACGTGTACATGGCCGCCTGGGACCAGGGTTGCAAAGGGTGCACCACGTACCGTCCGAACGCGGTGACAGGGTCGGTTTTGAGTATTTCTGAACAAAAGAAGACGGATGACAGCGCGCCTGTGGCGGCGTTGCACGAAGATGAAAATGGGGTGGTCTACATCTCTGAGCCGCTGGATCGACCCAAGACGTTGGAAGGCCAAACCTACAAGGTGAAGTGGCCTGACAGCGAACATGCACTATATATCACGCTCAACGACATCGAAGTGAATGGCCAGCGCCGCCCGTTCGAGATTTTCGTGAATTCCAAAAACATGGAACATTTCGCCTGGACTGTGGCGTTGACGCGGATGATTTCTGCCGTGTTCCGCCGGGGCGGGGATGTGAGCTTCGTGGTGGAAGAACTGAAGGCGGTGTTTGACCCGCGCGGGGGGGCGTGGATGGACGGCAAGTACATTCCGTCGATCTTGGCGGCCATCGGCGGGGTGATCGAACAGCACATGATCGCCACCGGGTTTCTGGCGGGCGAAGGCATGGGGCTGAAGTCCGACCCCACCGCTGACGTGGTATCCATCGCCCCCGCCAAAGGACCGGCCTGTTCCAGTTGTGGCCAGTACGGCACGCTGCACATGGCCGAAGGCTGCATGACCTGTTCCAGCTGCGGGTTTTCCAAGTGCGGGTAACGGGCGGTCCCAGGTACGGCATGTCTTGCGTGCCGTGATGGCAGGTTCAGGCGCAGTCAATTTATGCTGAATGTCCCGCGCCATCGGTTCCAGCCGCCTTTGGCGAGCCCCAAGAAATAGATCAAACGCCAAGTCCCAAACGTGATGCCCAGAACGGCCAGGATCGCAAGCGCCCCCGCAAGCGCAAGGCCGAAGCCCCGGTCTGGCTTGGACGGGTCCAGCAGGTATGGGACGAACGGGATCGCCGTGGCGGCGGACATGAACCCAACAAAAAGCCCGACCAAGCAGAGGACCAAAAGCACGGGGGCATGGGTCCAAAAACCGCCCTTGGCCCCGGCAACATACCCCGTTGCAAACACCATCCTGGGCCGCATGAAAAAGACAAATCCAGCAAGGCCCGTCCCCCCGAATTTCTTTTTGATATGTCCAAATTCATGGACTGGTTGGATCATCGTGGCGATGGGGTCCTGGGACGCAAGCGGGGGCTTTTTGATTTTGTAAAGGTGGGTGCGACCCGGCCAGGAACCGACGCTGACGTGCGACGATCCGGCGGTTCCCGCATCCACCAAGACCAGACCGCGGTTGGTGTGCCCAATCGCCTTGGTGGGGTTGGTGATGCCCGTCTTGGGAAATTCAAGGACTGTGAAAAACCATGTTAGATCAACGGATTGCAAGGCATCGGCTGTTCTTTGGTCAAAGGGCATTTCGCGGGAATTGCCATTGGTTGCGGCGGCGTGATCCACCCTTTGGGCATAGGTTTCGGTTTTTTGCAGAACGCTGACCCAGTGGTGGGCAAAGTCTTCGTCTGCCACGAAAACAAAGCCAAGCTGCTGCGCGACGCGGTCGAATTGGGTGGCAAAGCTTTGGGTTTTGGCGATGCGTTCTGCCCGTGCGCGGACGGGGGCGATACGGGTTTCGATGCGGCGCACAACGGCAGGCGTCAGACCGCCAAAGGCGCCGCCATCATCGAAGAAATCTGCGGGCGTTGCCTTTGCAAGTTCATAGTATTTTGAGAAAGCGTCGGCCAAATCATCGAAGCCGTACTGCGTCAGATTTTCAATGCTGGTTTCAATATCGGCACCTTCCCGATCGTTCGGGCGGCTGGTGCTGGTTTCACTGCAAAGGCCCCTGAAAAAATCAGGCGTGAACCGGTCTTGCACGTTTATGGACCTGGCGAGACGATGTGCTTCGTTCAGGCGTTTTGCAACATCATCGGGCAGGTCAAAATCAGCGCTGCACGTTTGCAGCGACCGAATTTCAGCCGCAAAATAGTTGGGATTTGTCTTGGACGTGCCAGAAAAAGTAAGGTTATCCATCGTCAGCGATCATGGCTGATCCGCGGTGGGTGGGTCAATATCGATGCTGTGTGACAGGACGCTGCCAAAAAAAACGAATCGCCGAATCATTTTTGGGATTCCCAGGTCGAATCGCCTCTGCTACTGATTCGATAATCAGATAAAAACAGGCGAAAAGCTGATGAGCAGGGGCATTCTTGGCACGTATGCGATCGATTGGTCGCAATGCGAG
>JAHDDS010000087.1 GCA_020629235.1 Planktomarina sp. | reverse complement strand
CTCAAATTCGCGCCGCCCAGGCGGTAATCCTCAAACGCGGCGTAGGCGGCGGGGACCCAATCGCGGACGATCTCGCACATTTTTTCGGCGTAGACGCGGATCTCATATTGGGCGTGGGAATCCGCGCGCAGGCGCAGGAAGTGGAACAGGTTGTGCAGGTCCACCTTCCAGTACCACTGGGTATAGATGTTGGCGGGCAGGTTCATGCGGGCCAGTTCGCGGGCCAGGCCCTGCTGGCCGTCGTCGCTGATCATGTCTTCGTAGTGGTCATAGGCGGTCTCGGAATCGTTTTTCAGATATTCCAACACCTTTTGCGCTTCGGCCCCCGTCAGCGCTTCGCCCCGGCCCTGGTTGTTGATGACCGATTGCGCGGCCAGGTGTTCTGGCGCGGGGATGTAAAATTCGCGGTCCAAAATCGAATAGCGCGCGGAATATTCGTTCACATTCGCCGTGCGGTGGCGGATCCACTGGCGGGCCACGAAGACGGGCAGTTTGACGTGGAATTTGACCTCGCACATCTCGAACGGGGTCGAATGCCAGTGGCGCATCAGATACCGGATCAGGCCTTCGTCGTTTTGCACCGATTTGGTGCCCTTGCCGTAACTGACCCGCGCCGCCTGGCAGATCGCCGCGTCGTCGCCCATGTAATCAATCACCCGGACAAGGCCGTGGTCCAGCACCTGGTGGGCTTGGTACAGATGCGCTTCCATGCCGGGGCTGGTGGCCCGCAGCGTGGGCACCGGGGTGGCGCGTTGGTCTTCGATTTCGGCGATTTGTTCGGGTGTAAGGGGCATGTGCGGCGCCTGTGCATTGGAATCGGTTCCCCGCAGCTTACCACGCCCCCGCGTCCAAAACACAAGATTATGCGGGGTGCGCAAAAAGCGGCCCCATATGTGGGGAATGTGGCCGGGGCCCATTGCCAGGGGGCGGGCGGTGCCCCAGGTTGTTTGGGACCCGAAACACGAAAAGGGATGGCATGATGAAGGTGAAATATCTGCACACCATGGTGCGCGTCAAAGACCTGGAGGCGTCGATGGCGTTTTACAAACTGCTGGGGTTGGAAGAAACCCGGCGCATGGACAACGAAGGCGGGCGGTTTACGCTGGTGTTCATGGCCCCCCCGGGCCAGCCCGACTGCCCGGTGGAGCTGACCTATAACTGGGACGGCGACGACGGCTTGCCGTCGGACAGTCGGCACTTTGGGCATCTGGCCTATGCGGTGGAAGACATCCACGCCATGTGCCAGCACTTGATGGACAACGGCGTGGTGATCAACCGGCCGCCGCGCGATGGGCGCATGGCCTTTGTGCGCAGCCCCGACAATGTGTCGGTGGAATTGCTGCAGATGGGCGACGCGTTGGACCCGGTGGAACCCTGGATCAGCATGGACAGCACGGGGCACTGGTGATCCGACGCCTGACCTGCGCCCTGGGGGTGGTGCTGACCCTTTGGGGCGGGGCGGCGGCGGCGCAATGCCGCCAAGCCCTGGCCCTGGGGGTGGATGTGTCAGGGTCGGTGGACGTGGCGGAATACGATTTGCAAATGCGCGGCCTGGCGGCGGCCTTGCAGGACCCAGACGTGCTGCGGGCCTTGGCGGTTTTGCCACAGGCCCCCGTTGCGCTGGCGATTTATGAGTGGAGCAGCCCGTCGTATCAGCGGGTGATTGTGCCCTGGCAACAGGTCACCACCCCTGCCCAGGCCGCCCAGGTGGCGGCGGTGTTGCGCGACCAAGACCGCTGGCAAGTGCCCCCCACCACGGGCCTGGGCCAGGCGCTGTTGTTTGGCAAAGCGCTGTTGGATCAACGCCCGGACTGTTGGCGGCACACGCTGGATATTTCGGCCGACGGCAAGAACAACGCGGGGCCGGACCCAGGCGCCGTTTCATCGGCGCTGGGCCAGGTGGAAGTAAACGCCTTGGTGGTGGGCATCGACCCCGAAGATCGCATCAGCCACGAAGAAATCGGCATCACGGAATTGACGGCGTATTTTCAAACCGAAGTGATCCGGGGCCCGGCGGCATTTACCGAAGTGGCCCTGGGATACGGTGATTATGCCCGCGCCATGCGGCGCAAGTTGCTGCGCGAATTAAGCCTGCCAAGCCTGAGCCACGTACAAACGCCGCGCGTGCCCCCCGCGCCATAGAAAGGTGATGGGGGCCGCCGCGCACCGTTTTCTTTTTGGGACAACAGCGCAGAATGCGTGACGCATTCTGGCCGATTTTCTGTTTCAGAAAATCATACGTTCCCTGTCAGTAGATATACCTGATCTGGTCGGTCCAATACCGTTCCACCCCGCGCAGGCAGGTGTTCAACCCCGCCAGGCGTTCGGTGCCGATCACGTCTTTTTCCTGCAATCCTTCGGCGTGGCGCGCAAACAGTTTGCCCACCACCATGCGCACCGCCCGTCCTTTTTCCGTCAGTTTGACGCGCACCGACCGGCGGTCAATTTCGCACCGTTGGTGGTGCATATAGTCCATTTCCACCAACTTCTTAAGGTTATAGCTGACGTTGGACCCCTGGTAATATCCACGGCTTTTCAATTCGCCCGCCGTCACTTCATTGTCGCCGATGTTGAACAGCAACAGCGCTTGGACGGCGTTGATTTCCAACACCCCCACCCGTTCAAATTCATCTTTGATGACGTCGAGCAGCAGCCGGTGCAGCCGTTCCACCAGGGCCAAGCTTTCAAGATAGTCGTCTGCCACGGTGTTTGTTTTTGTGGCACCGAAAGTTGTGTGAATGCTCATTATTTTGCCTCGATCCTTTTATCGCTCAGGACCGACATTGCGGCAAAAAACCAAATATTTCGCTAAGACTGGTGGGGCTTTGGCAGGGTCGCTTGAATTTGAACGATTATGCCTTCGAATTCGTCCAAAGGGGCCGCCGTGCCGGTGACCCATGCATAAAGATCGTGGTCGTTTTCCGACAGCAGGCGATCATAGGTGGCCAAATCCGCGTCCGCCATGGACGCCAAATGGTCGGCGGCGAAGGTGCCCAAGATGATGTCCATTTCTTTGATGCCGCGCCGGATGGACCGCATGTACAGGCGCTTGCGCCGGGCGTCTTCGGTTTCTGCCATGGATCAGCCTTTCGTCAGGGCCAAGCGCAGGCGTTTTTCCAGGCGGGTCAGTTTGTCGGCCGCTTTGGCCATATCGGTTTTGACCGACCGCATTTCCAGCAAGATATCGGACACATCCGATGATATAGGGGTTTCGTCGCTGGGTTCTTCGGGGCCTTGGCCTTCGCCCGACAACAGCCACGGCAGCGACACGTTCAACAGGCCCGACAGCATGCTCAGGCGGTTGGCCCGGGGTTCGGACCGGTCTTCTTCCCAGCCGCGCAAGGTGGTGATGCGGATGCCCAAGCGGCGGGCCAATTCGGGCTGGGTCATGCCGGCGGCTTCACGGGCACCTGCGATGCGATCGCCGAATGTGGCGGCGTCAGGTCCGAACCAATCGTAGTCCCCAGAAGTTTCCCCGATATTTTCCGTATCCGTCATGGCAAAGCCCCTTTTATCGCACGCGCCCCCCGCCTATGCAGGGGTCGGGTCCAAATGACAACCAAGGTGCAGCCATGTCTTTTCTGTCCGCGACGCTTGACCGCGTGAAACCATCCCCCACCATCGCCATTTCCACCAAGGCGGCGGAACTGAAGGCCAAGGGCGGCGACGTGATCAGCCTGTCGGCGGGGGAACCGGATTTCGACACCCCCCAGCACATCAAGGACGCCGCCGTGCAGGCCATCGCCGACGGCCACACCAAATACACCGCCCCCGACGGCATCCCAGAATTGAAAGCCGCCATCGCCACGAAGTTTGAGCGTGAAAACGGGCTGGATTATCTGCCCAGCCAAGTCAGCGTGGGCACCGGCGGCAAGCAGGTGCTGTACAATGCCCTGATGGCCACCTTGAACCCGGGCGACGAGGTGGTGATCCCCGCGCCCTTCTGGGTCAGCTATCCCGATATGGTGCTGCTGGCCGGCGGCACGCCGGTGATTGCGGAAGCGTCCATCCAGACAGGCTTCAAGCTGACGGCGGATCAGTTGGACGCCGCCATCACCGACAAAACCAAGTGGTTGATCTTCAATTCGCCGTCGAACCCCACGGGCGCGGGGTATTCCTGGGACGAATTGAAAGAATTGACCGACGTTCTGCTGCGCCACCCCCACGTGTGGATTTTGACGGACGATATGTACGAACACCTGGCCTATGGCGATTTTAAGTTCTGCACGCCTGCGCAGGTGGAACCCAAGCTGTATGACCGCTGCTTGACCATGAACGGCGTGTCCAAAGCATACGCCATGACCGGCTGGCGCATCGGATATGCGGCGGGGCCGGACCATTTGATCAAGGCCATGCGCAAGGTGCAGTCGCAGTCCACATCGAACCCATCGTCCATCAGCCAGTATGCCGCCCTGGCCGCCCTGAATGGCCCGCAGGATTTCCTGGATGAAAGCCGCGCCGTGTACCAACGCCGCCGCGACATGGTGGTGGACCTGTTGAACGCGGCCCCCGGCATCACCTGCCCCACCCCCGACGGGGCGTTCTATGTCTATCCGTCCATTGCGGAACTGATGGGCAAAACCACGCCGTCGGGCGTGCAGATCAACAGCGACGAGATTTTCGTGACAGAACTGCTGGGCGACACGGGCGTGGCGGCGGTGTTTGGGGCGGCGTTTGGGTTAAGCCCCAATTTCCGCGTCAGCTATGCCACGTCGGACGCCGCGTTGAAGGACGCATGCACAAGAATTCAAGACTTTTGTGGTTCTTTGGTGTAAAAGCCCCCCCAAGCAGCCAGGAGAGCGGCCGACATGAGCATTGATCTGCCCGAATTTTACTTCCGCACCCGTGACAACGGGGCCTTTGTCTTTCGCGTGAACGTGGGCGAACGCCAAAAGCGCATGGACCTGGACCAAATCGCGGTGGTGAACCTGAACAACGGCAACGTCAAAGCCCACGGCCAGCACACGCTGACCGACGACGAAAAAGCCGCCATCGACGCCTGGATGGAAGACCGCACCGCCCAGTTGCGGGTGCGCGATTTGGACGACATCGAACGGTCCATCGACCATTTGAACCGCGTGGCCCATTGGGCGAATTCAAAGGCCAGCGACGAAGACTTGGAAGTCTTCACCGACCGCTTGCTGCTGACCATGCATGATTTGCGCCAAGTCCTGGTGCGCAAGAAAGCGGATCGCTTGATGGCACGGCAACAGGCGGCGGAATAACCCCCTGGGTCTGCGTTTTCCGGTTCGGAAAACGGTGCAGATTTCGGTTCGAAATCTGACGCGTCGACGCGTCCTAACCCACCGTTCCTTCCAACCGCATATACCGCCACCACAGCAGCACCGCGGCCGCCGTCAAACCGGCCACCAACCCGATCCACACGCCGTAGGGACCCAGGGGCGTATACAGCCCCAGCACCACGGCGATGGGCATGCCGATCAACCAATAGCTGACCACCGCCATGATCATCGGAATTTTGGTGTCTTGCAGGCCGCGCAAAATGCCCAGGGCCAAGACCTGGGCCGCGTCCACCAATTGGAAGGCGGCGGCGATGATCATCAGGCCCACGCCGATGGCCAAGACCTGCGCGGCTTTGGGGTCGTCAAAGTTCAAAAACGCCGACACAATTTCGGTGCGAAAGATCACAAAGCCCGCCACCACGATCAAGGCAAAGGCCAACGACACAACAGCCGCCGCCACGGCGATGCGGCGCAACTCGGCCCTGTTTTTGTGGGACAGCGCCTGGCCGGCCCGCACCGTGCCCGCCTGGGACAGCCCCAGGTGAAACATGAACGCCAAGGCGGCCGGTTGGATCACGATATTGCCCGCCGCCACCTGGGCCGTGCCCAAGGCCCCCATGATGAAGGTGGCCGCCGCAAACAACCCGCTTTCCGCCAGGCCTGTGGCCGAAATGGGCAGCGCCATGGAAAACAGTTTTGCGATGGCTTCGGGGTCGGCGCGCCAGAACCGCACGAACATTTCGTGTTCTGGAAACTTCACCTGCACGTACACCACAAAGCCGATGAAGGACGCGATGGCCACGCCCAAACTGGCAATGGCCGCCCCGCGCAGGCCCAGTTCTGGAAAACCGAAATGCCCGAAGATCAACAGGTAATTGACCCCGGCGTTCAGCACCAAAACAGCCGTGGACACCCAAAACACGATGCCCGTGTGTTCCACCGCCGACAGATAACTGCGCAGCACTTGGGCCCACAAAAACGGGATCAGGCCCCAGCCCGCGATGCGCAAGTACACCTGCGCCCCTGCGGCGTTGGCGGGGTCTTGGCCCAAGGCCAGCAACAACGGTTCTGACCACCACATGGGGATGATCAGCGCCAAGCCCGCAAAGGTGGATGTCCACAGCCCCATGCGCGTGGTGCGCCGCACGGATTGCAAGTCACCGTCTTCCGCCGCTTTGGCCACCAAGGGCAGGATCGCCCAGGCAAAGCCGGACCCCAAGATGAACGCCAAGAAATAGATCTGCCCCCCCAACGCCGACTGCGCCAGGGCCTGGACCGAATACCACCCCAGCATCAGCGCGTCGGTGGAATGCACCGCAAACCCCGCCACCTGACTGCCGATCAGGGGCAGTCCCAGGGTCAAAAGCGTGCGCCCTTCGGATTTTATGGTGGGGATTTGTGTCATGGAACGCCCCTATCCCACGCCCACATGCGGGTCCAGACGCAAAGACTTGTATGTGATGTAATGTATATTTAAATGTATATTAAGACGTTTATTACAGGATACATGCCATGACACGCCTTTTGACCAAGAACATCGCCACCATGACCGAACTGCGCGAACCCCAAAAAGTGCTGGACCGCGCCAACGGCGAACCCGTGGCCATTTTGAAGAATTCGAAAGCGGTGGCGTA
>JAHDDS010000086.1 GCA_020629235.1 Planktomarina sp. | reverse complement strand
CGTCCTTCATATGCACGTTGATCCCGCAGCGGCAGGCGCACATGTAACAGGTGGTTTTGCGAACCTCGTCGCTGACCTTGGGGCTCAGCTCGATCTTCGGTTGTCCCATTATGCACTCCCTTCCGCTTGCGCGATTGTCACTGCGATCATGTCTACGATGTCTTGCGCTGAACAGCCCCGTGACAAATCGTTCGCTGGTTTCGCCAGCCCTTGCAGGATTGGCCCGATGGCTTTGGCCCCGCCGAAACGTTGGGCGATTTTATATCCGATGTTGCCCGCGTCCAAATTGGGGAAAATGAACGTATTCGCCACGCCAGCCACAGGCGACCCGGGCGCTTTGCGGTCCCCGATGGCAGGCACCAGGGCGGCGTCAAATTGCAATTCACCGTCCACATCCAAATCCGGGCGCCGTTCACGCACCAGGTCGGTGGCGTCGGCCACTTTCGTCACGGCCATGTGCCGCGCGCTGCCCTTAGTGGAAAACGACAGCATGGCGATCTTCGGGTCGATCCCCGTCAGGCCCTTCATGGATCCCGCACTGGCGATGGCGATGTCCGCCATTTCGGAAGCATCGGGATCAATCACCAAACCGCTGTCAGAAAAGATATTCACGTTGGACGGCAGATCATCCCGCCCGTCGAACACGATAAAGAAGAACGACGACAGCAAAGCCGTGCCAGGCGCTGTGCCAATGACTTTCAACGCCGCGCGAATGATGTCGGGGGTGGCATAGACCGCGCCACCGATGGTGCCATCGGCATCGCCCGCTGCCACCATGGCTGCGGCGAAGAAGGATGGTTCGGACAGTTCCGCCAAGGCCTTGTCCAGCGTCATGCCCTTTTTGGCGCGCTTGTCGGCATAGGCTTCGGCATAGCGCTGCAACCTGTCGGACGTGGCTGGGTCTTCGATGGCCACCGTTCCGGTGTCGCCCGCAGCGTCCAGGGCCGCACGCACGGCAGCCGCATCCCCGACGCAAACAATTTTGGCCATACCTGCACTGCTTGCCGTGACAGCAGCCTGCGCCACACGCGCGTCGCTGCCTTCGGACAACACGATGGTTTTGGACCCGTCGGGCACCACAGACAGAATGTCAGACAATGATGACGTCACAAAAAACCCCCAGCCATGGGCAATGCCCAAAAGTCAAAATGCGCCGACCCGATGGTGGGATCGACGCGAAAAGGGCCGCCCGTTTGCCGGGCGGCCCTTCGTGCTTTGTTATTCAGCCGCCATGTCGGCTTCATCGATGCCTGCCACCCGCACGGGCTTCTTCATGGCATCACGACGGAACGGTTCACCCAGTTCTTGGTTGATCATCACTTCGATCAGCGTGGTGACACCGTCGTTCATCTGTTCTTTGATGGCTGTGTTCAGCAGTTCTGTGGTTTCTTCCATGGTGCGGGCCACCACACCTTTCAGACCGCAGGCCTGCGCAATGCCAGCGTACGACACTTCTGTGTCCAGCTCTGTGCCCACGAAGTTGTCTTCAAACCACAGGGTGGAGTTCCGCTTTTCAGCACCCCACTGATAGTTGCGGAAAACGATCTGTGTGACTGCAGGCCAGTCACCACGGCCGATGGCGGTCAGTTCGTTCACAGCGATCCCGAAGGCGCCGTCACCGGCAAAGCCCACCACAGGCACATCGGGGCAGCCGATCTTTGCGCCGACGATGGATGGCAGACCGTACCCACAAGGGCCAAACAGGCCGGGGGCCAGGTATTTGCGGCCTTCGTCGAAGTCCGGGTATGCGTTGCCGATGGCGCAGTTGTTGCCGATGTCGGACGAAATGATGGCTTCACGTGGCAGGGCGGCAGTGATCGCGCGCCAGGCCATGCGTGGGGACATCCAATCGGGCTTGGCTTCACGGGCACGTTCGTTCCAGGTGGTGCCTGGATCGTCGTCTTCGTGGGTCATTTCAGCCAATTGCTGCGCCCAGCGGGACTTGGATGTGGCGATTTTCGCTTTGCGATCTTCGCGCCCTGCGTCACCGGCTGTATCGGACAGTTGGTTCAAGATGCCTTTGGCAACCTTCGCCGCGTCGCCCACAATCCCGACAGAAACCTTCTTGGTCAGACCGATGCGGTCTGGGTTGATGTCCACTTGGATGATTTTCGCGTCCGTGGGCCAGTAATCAATACCGTATCCCGGCAGGGTGGAAAACGGGTTCAAGCGTGTGCCCAAGCACAAAACCACGTCCGCCTCTGAAATCAATTCCATCCCGGCCTTTGACCCGTTGTATCCCAGCGGGCCAGCAAACAGCGGGTGGCTGCCTGGGAACGCGTCGTTGTGCTGGTATCCAACACAAACGGGGGCGTCCAAACGTTCGGCCAGTGCTTTCGACGCTTCAATGCCGCCTTCGGACAGAACCACGCCAGCGCCGTTCAAGATCACAGGGTTCTTGGCGTCCGACAACATGGCCGCTGCAGAAGCAACAGAGTTTTCGCCGCCTGGGGACATCTCAAAATTGATGGGATCAGGGATTTCGATGTCCACGACTTGTGTCCAGAAGTCACGCGGGATGTTCAGCTGGGCTGGGCCCGACAGGCGGTGGGCCTGGGAAATCACACGGGTCAGAACTTCCGCCACGCGGGTGGGGTCTTTGACTTCTTCTTGATAGGCCACACAGTCTGCGAACAGGTTCATCTGTGGCATTTCCTGGAAGCCGCCCTGGCCGATGGTTTTGTTGGCAGCTTGCGGCGTAACCAGCAGAACCGGCGTATGGTTCCAATAGGCGGTTTTAACGGCGGTCACGAAGTTGGTGATGCCGGGGCCGTTTTGGGCGATCATCATGGACATTTCGCCGGTGGCGCGGGTGTAACCGTCGGACATAAAGCCCGCGGACCCTTCGTGGGCGCAGTCCCAGAATTTGATCCCAGCAGCAGGGAAAATGTCAGAAATGGGCATCATGGCGGAACCGATGATCCCGAAGGCATGGCGGATGCCGTGTTTTTGCAGAACCTTTACGAAGGCTTCTTCGGTCGTCATTTTCATGGGGCTTCTCCTAGCAGGCGGAATCGAATGAAGTATGCGGTGGTGTGCGATACACATAAAGTTTCCGCAAGATCAGGATTAGTGCCAGTTCAATCTGCCAGTTAAGTCCAAAATTGGACTCAGCGCATTTTGGCGATTTCCCGTTCCCAATGCGCCACCGTGTTTGGTTTCCCCAGCAAAAATCCCTGCGCCATGGTGATGCCCATGGCCTGCAAGCGGGTCAGTTGTTCTTGGGTTTCGACACCTTCAGCAATGATATCAAACCCCATACTGTCGCGCATCGCCACCAAAGCCTTCAGGATTGCGGCATTCCCGCCCTGTCCCATTCGGCTGACAAAGCTGCGGTCGATCTTCACAATGTCGACCGGGTATTCCACCAGCCGTTCCAGATTGGACAGGCCTGTGCCGAAATCATCCAGCGCCACCCGAACGCCCGCATCACGCAAACCGTGCAACAGCGATAGTGTCCGCGTGGGGTTTTCGATCACAGCGCTTTCCACGATTTCGAAAACCGTTCGCTTGGGATCCACGCCTTGCAGCAGTCTTTGTATCCAAAGCGGGTCGTCGGCCACATTGCGGCTTAAAAAGCTGGACGAAATATTCCACGCACAAAACACAGGCGGTTCCATTTGGGTAAATGTCGTGGCCAGTTTGTTGGCTGCAGCCAGGGGCGGTCGCAGGTTGCGGGCGTAATTTTCTGTCAACAGGTCCATGAACGCATCGGGACCCAGGATTTCACCGTCGGGTTTGACCCAGCGGATCAAAGCTTCGACCCCCACCACTTGGTGTGTTGTCACATCGAAGATCGGCTGGACAAAATACGTCACTTCGCCCGCATCCAAAGCATTGGCCAGGTCTTCTGTGGTGGGTTTGGTTTGGCGCTGGATCAACTGTTCGCGTACAATTGAATCAGCAGCAACCGCGCGATTGCTGCCCTTGGCTTTGGCTTCATACACGGCCGCATCTGCCACGATCAACGCATCCACCAAATCTTGGCCCGGTTCCAACAAAGTCACGCCGATACTGGCGGTGCGCTGCACGGATTGGCCTGACACAACGCAAGACGCCTGGGCAATGGCGCTGCAAAAGCGGTCTGCAGCCGCGGTGGCATCGCGCAGGTCGCAATCTTGCAAAAAGACGCAAAATTCATCCCCCCCAAGACGTGCCACAAAGTCCCCGTCCCGGCATTGTTCCACCATGGACTTCGCGATGTTCTTCAACAAAGCATCGCCCACTTCGTGCCCATAGCCATCATTAACAGATTTGAAATTGTCCATGTCCACGAACAACAAACCATGGGTGCCCGTTGGCGGGCGCGTGGCCATGGCGTCCCCCAAATATCGGCGCGACTTTGCTTCGGTCAGATCGTCATGATCCACAAAGGCGGCCAATTGATCGTTCGCGGCCTCTAGCCCATCAATGGTGGCGCGCAGTTGGCCCACCTGGGTTCGCCACAGCCACGCCACGCAAAGCCCGATGGCCAGCAATCCAACAACGATGACGGCGAAAAAAATCACAATGCGTAACTAGTGGCACAAGCCCCTACACAGCGCAACTTTGACGCGCATCGGCTTTCCCTTGTGAGAATCCGGTGCAAGGGCTAGGACACGGCACACACAGCCGGAGGGGACCATGCCAGACTATAAGTTCGACACACTCAGCCTTCATGCGGGTCAAAGCCCTGATATGCGCTTTGGCAGCCGCGCGGTGCCCATCCATCAGACCACCAGCTATGTTTTTGAAAGCACGGAACACGCTGCGGCCTTGTTCAACGCCGAAGTGGGCGGACACATCTATTCCCGGCTGACCAATCCGACCGTCGCGGTTTTGGAACAACGCGTGGCAGCTATGGACGGCGGTGTGGCGGCTGTGGCCACATCATCGGGCATGGCGGCTTTGTTTGTGACTGTGTTGGCCCTGTGTTCTGCCGGGGATCACATCGTCAGTTCGTCACAGATGTATGGCGCAAACATCAACCTATTTGAACACACGTTGAAACGGTACGGGATCGAAACGACCTTTGTGCCGCCCAACAACCCCATCGCCATCCGTGACGCCATTCGCCCCAACACCAAAATGATTTTTGGGGAGGTCATCGGCAACCCAGGCATGGACATCATGGACGTGCCAGAGGTGGCAAAAATTGCCCAAGCCGCAGGCGTGCCGCTGGTGATCGACGCCACCTTCAACACCCCTTGGATGATCCAGCCCATCAAACACGGCGCGAACATCGTGATCCATTCCCTGACCAAATGGATGGGCGGCCACGGCGTTGCCCTGGGCGGTGTCGTGGTGGACGGCGGCAATTTTGATTGGGGCCAATCCGACAAGTTCCCGATGATGAACGGGCCACATTTTGGCTATCAGGGTGTGAACCTGTGGGAAGAATTCGGCCCCGCCGCGTTTTCCATGCGCGTGCGCACCGAAGGCATGATGAACCTGGGCCCGTGTATGTCGCCACAGAATGCATTTTATATCCTGCAAGGCATCGAAACCCTGCCCCTGCGCATGGAACGGCACATGTCCAACACCGCCAAGATGCTGGAGTTCTTGGCCGGCCACGACCAAATCGCCTGGGTCAAACATCCGTCCCTGCCCGATCACCCCGACCATGACGCCGCCACCCGCCTGATGCCCAAAGGCCAAGGATCCATCATTGCAGCAGGTGTGAAAGGCGGGCGCGATGCGGGCCGGGCGTTTATCGAAAGCGTCGAACTGGCCAGCCACTTGGCCAATGTGGGCGACGCGAAAACCTTGGTGATCCACCCAGGGTCCACCACCCACAGCCACCTGACCAAAGACGCGATGGAGGCCGCGGGCCTGACCGACGATTTGATCCGCATTTCCGTGGGGCTTGAAGATTTCGACGATCTGGCCGCAGACTTTTCCCAAGCCCTGAAGGCCGCAGGCCGTGTGGCCAAAAAGAAGATGGCAGCAGAATAATGAAGATAGACGTCAACGGCAGTGCCACCTTCGCATCCACCGGGGGCCGGGATTTCGACCCATCGGGCAATGTGATCGTGTTCATCCACGGATCGGGCCAAAACCATTTGGGGTATATGCTGCAACACCGGTTCTTCGCCAACCGCGGGTTTCAAGCCATCACCCCTGACCTTCCAGGCCATGGCCAGTCAGACGGCGCACCGCTGACCAGTATCGAAGACATGGCCGACTGGATGATCGCGTTCATGGACGCCGCAGGGATCGAACGCGCCCATATGGTGGGCCATTCACAGGGGGGCTTGATCCTGTTGGACCTGGCATCGCGCCACCCGGACCGCGTCGTGACCGCAAGCTTTTTGGCCACCGCCCTGGGCATTCCCGTCAATGACTATCTTTTGGGTCTTGCCGAAAGCAAAGAAAGCAAGGCCATCGCATCGATGATGGATTGGGGGCACGGACCAACGGGCCACCGCCACGACCATACCCTGCCCGGCACATCGCACATGCTGTTCGGCGCACGTCTTATGGCAGCCAACGCGCCGGGCGCATTGTTTGCCGACCTGTCCGCCTGTGCGGCATACGACGGTGGCCCGGCAGCGGCAGAGAAAATCACCTGCCCCACGTTATGTGTGCTGTCCGGCCAGGATAAAATGACCCCCATCAAAGCCGGCCGCGCCTTGCACGCTGCCCTGGGCGGCGAAAAGGTCGAAATCGCCCATGCCGGCCATATGAACATCACCGAACAGCCCTTTGAGGTGAATATGGCGTTGCGGAATTTCTTGCAAAACGCCTGACCCCTGCACCGGCGAAGTTCCGCCCTTTCGCGCCGTCAAACCACTTCAAGTTGTCAAAACAAACCGCCCGATACTATTTAAGTAGAGAGAGGGATGGGCATGATTGAAACATTGATTTTACTTTTCATGGGTCTGAGCATGCTGGGCCCGGAAAGCGGGGACAGTCTTTCGAACGTCAGCGATAGCGCTGAAACAGATGACGATGACCTAGCGCCAGAGCCAGAGCCAGAGCCAGAGCCAGAGCCAGAGCCAGAG
>JAHDDS010000085.1 GCA_020629235.1 Planktomarina sp. | reverse complement strand
TCTGGCTCTGGCTCTGGCTCTGGCTCTGGCTCTGGCTCTGGCTCTGGCTCTGGCGAAGGGGGGGCCGGTTCGGGGGTGGGTGCAACCGCCTGGTCTGGGTCAGGGTCAACGTTTTCGTCGACTTCGTCGGCGACGTCTTCTTCGACGATGGCATCCAAGCCCTTCTCCAATTTGGAGGAAGATTTGAACAACCGTTCTTTAAGCTTTCCGAAAAAGGACATCTGCGCCGCCTTGATAAGTCTTGAGTGCATTTAAGGGCAGTTGGGCAGATGCGCAAAGGCCAAGTGTGATCAGAGACGCCACCAACCCGGGGGGACGGGTCGGTGGCGGCTCGGTCTTGCGACCTTGGGGTGCTGTATCACGAAAAATCACATTGCAACCGGCCACAATAAACGACCAATAGACGCCATGCGTTGGTTGATCATTGCCCTGTTCACCTTGTTGCCCCTGCCCCTGATGGCAGAGGTGGCCGAACCCCACTGCACGTCGGGCAAGTGGTCGGGCATCCAATGCATTGACCCGATGAACTTTTCCCAAGGCGTCTGCCAGATCATTGAAACCCAAGCCACAGACCACGGGCTTGACCCGGCGGGGTTTGCCCGCCTGATCTGGCAAGAAAGCCGCTTTAACCCCAACGCGCTCAGCCCCGCGAACGCCATGGGCATCGCCCAGTTCATTGCCCCGACCGCCAAGGCGCGTGGGCTGACGGACCCCTATGACCCCGCGTTGGCGCTGGAACATTCGGCGCAGTATTTGGGGGAAATGACCCGCCACTATGTGGGCTTTGGCCTGGCGGCGGCGGCGTATAACGCGGGCGAAGGGCGGGTGGATGATTTTTTGTATCGCGGGCGGCGGTTGCCGGGGGAAACGCGCAATTATGTGCGCGTCATCACGGGCGCATCGGGGGACGCGTGGAAGGCGAACCCCAAGCTGCAGCCTGATTATCGCTTGAATGGCGACCAGCCGTTTCTGCCCGCCTGTTTGGCCATGGCGCGCGACCGGGTCTATACCAAGCTGTTCCGCCCCGTGCCTGTGCCCGGCTGGGGGGTGCAGATGGCCTATGGCACCACGCGGGGCAAAGCCAAAGCCGCGTTCAATCGCCGGGCCAAGCAATGTCGCGGGGCCCTGCGGGGCACCAACGTACATTATCTGCGGGTGAAAACCCGGGCGTCAGGCCCCCGGGGGTTTTATGTGGCCCGGCTGGGGGCCAGCACCCGGCAAAAGGCCGATGCGCTGTGCCGCAAGGTGGCCCGGTCTGGGTGCAAATGCCGGGTCTATCGCAACAAATAGGCGGTCAGCCGACCTCATCCCCGAAGTGTTCCATGGTCAATTTGATGGGGTTCGATGCCGCCTGCCCCAGCCCGCAAATGGACGCGTCGGTCATGATGCCGATCAAATCATCCAACAGGGCGCGATCCCAGGTGTCGGCCTGCATCAGCTTGACCGCTTTTTCACAGCCCACACGGCACGGCGTGCATTGCCCGCAGCTTTCGTCTTCGAAGAACTTCAGCATGTTCAGCGCGGCGTCGCGGGCTTGATCATGGTCTGACAGCACCACCACCGCCGCGGACCCGATGAACGTGCCCAAAGGTTGCAGGGTGTCAAAATCCAACGGCACGTCGTTGATGGTGGCGGGCAACAGACCGGACGATGGCCCGCCCGGCTGGTACGCTTTGAAGGTGTGGCCGTCCATCATGCCCCCTGCCGCGTCGATGATGTCCAGGATCGTGGACCCTGCGGGCAGCAGGTGCACGCCGGGCTTCTTCACCCGCCCCGACACGGAATAGCTGCGCAAACCGACGCGGCCGTTCTTTTCGGTGGTGTTCAAAACTTCCGGCCCTTCGCGGTTGATGCGCGCGATCCAATGCAGGGTTTCGACGTTGTGCACCAATGTGGGGCGTCCGAAGATGCCCACCTGCGCCACGTATGGCGGGCGGTGGCGCGGGATGCCGCGCTTGCCTTCGATGGATTCGATCATGGCGGATTCTTCGCCGCAGATATACGCGCCCGCGCCCCGGCGCAGGTCGATGTATCCGGGATCCACGATGCCTGCGTCTTCCAACGCTTTGATCTCTGTCGCCAGGATGTGCAGCACGGCGGGGTATTCGTCGCGCATATAGATGAACGCTTTGTCCGCTTCCACGGCCCAGGCGGCGATCAACATGCCTTCCAAAAACAGGTGCGGCGTGCGTTCCAAGTAATACCGGTCTTTGAACGTGCCCGGTTCGCCTTCGTCGCCGTTTACGGCCAAGTATCGCGGGCCTTCGTTGCCGCGCACAAAGCCCCATTTGGTGCCCGATGGGAAGCCCGCGCCCCCCAGGCCGCGCAGGCCGCTTTCTTTGATCTTGGCTTGCACGTCTTCCCAATGGCCATTGGCGCGCAGGTCCTTCAGGGTTTCATAGCCCCCGTCAGCGGCATAGGCTTGGAAGGTTTCATAATCCGGGATGTCCGCGTGGGTATGGCCCGCCGCAATGGCCGCTTTCACTTTTTCAGGGGTGGCATGGTCGATGTGGTGGTGGCCCAGTTCCAGCACGGGCGCAGTGTCGCAGCGGCCCATGCACGGCGCGCGCAGCACGCGCACGTCTGCCGGGTTCAGCCCGTCTTCCAAGGCGGCTTTCAACTGCTGCGCCCCGGCCAATTCGCACGACAGGCTGTCGCACACCCGGATGGTCAGCGCGGGCGGGGGCGCTTCGCCTTCGCGCACCACGTCGAAGTGGGCATAAAATGTTGCAACTTCGTACACTTCCGCCTGGGACAGCCGCAGTTCTTCGGCCAAGGCGGCCAGATGTTGCGTGGACAGGTGGCCATAGCTGTCTTGGATCAGATGCATAAATTCGATCAGCAAATCGCGGTTGCGGGGGCGGTCCCCCAGCAGCGCTTTGACCTGATCCCAAGCTTCGTCGGTGACCTGGCGGCCCTTGGGGGTGTGACGCCCCTTGCCCTTGCCCGATTTCCAAACACCCTTGCGGTCGTCCAATGCCATGGCGGTCCCCTTCCCTGACAGCTGATGGTGAAGTGTTAGACCCCGGCGCGGGAGTCCAGGGGGTCAAATGCGACCAATTCGTATTCAGAGGCGTTTTGGCGGGGCGGCAAAGTTCCTATGGGAAACTTGCGGCGTGTTGAGGTACGGTGGGTTTCACCCACCCGACGACCAATTCCTTTGATCGAACGGCGTTGCGTCCACCCCGCCCGGTGGCAGACGCGGGCCTTTGCCATCCAACTATAACAAACTGCCCTGTTCTGGCGGGCTGCCCTTGGGCTTTGCGGCTTTCTTCTTGGCGGGGGCAGCCGCCGCCCCCACATCGACACGCCCGTCGGCGAATTCCACTTCGACCGCGCCTTTGGGGAAGCCTTTCTTGGCGGTGGTCACCGCCCCGTCCACCCGCACCACAGCGTATCCGCGCTTCAGCGTTTCTTTATATCCCAGCGTTTCGCGCACCCGGTCGGTGGCAGCCAGGCGGTCGGACAAACGCGCCAAGCGATCTGCCATTTTGCCCGGCATGGCGTCGGCCAGCCGGTCCAGGCTGTGCCGCCCGCGATCCACTTGGGACTTCAACGCACTGGGGCGCAACCCACCGGCCACGCGCGCCAGGCCCACGTGGCGCGTTTGCACCGTGCGGCGCAGGGCGGCGGGCAGGCGTTCGTCCACCAAATCCACCCGCTGGCGCATGGGGGCCAAAATCATATCGGGGCGCGGCAACGCGCGGCCCAAATCCTGGACCCGCTGGCCGCGCCGGGCCATCTGGTTGGCCAAAGCGGCGCTGGCCCGCGCGCCCATGCCATCGGTCCAGGCCATCAAATCCAGGCGCACCGGAACCGACAATTCCGCCGCCGCCGTGGGGGTTGGGGCGCGCTGATCAGACACAAAATCAATCAACGTGGTGTCCGTTTCGTGCCCCACCGCAGATATCAGTGGAATGTCAGACGCCGCCGCAGCGCGGGCCACAATTTCTTCGTTGAAGCCCCACAAATCCTCGATCGACCCGCCGCCGCGGGCCACAATCAACACATCGGGGCGCGGCAACGCCCCACCCGGCGTCATGGCGTTGAACCCTTCGATGGCGCGGGCCACTTCCGCCGCGCAGTTTTGTCCCTGCACCGCCACGGGCCACACCAGCACCTTGCGCGGAAACCGGTCCCGCAGACGGTGCAAAATATCGCGGATCACTGCGCCAGTGGGCGACGTCACCACGCCGATAATGTCGGGCAGATAGGGCAGCGGCTTTTTGCGCGCGGGGTCAAACAACCCTTCGGCGGCCAGCATTTTCTTGCGCTTTTCCAGCATCGCCATCAGCGCGCCTTCGCCCGCCACGGCCACGTCATCGACGTTCAAATTGTACTTGGACTGGGGCCCGTATGCCGACAGTTTGCCGGTGACCACCACCTCCATCCCTTCTTCGGGCATGACCGACAGGCGGGCGACTTGGCCTTTCCAGCTGGTGCAATTCAGCGTGTTGCGATCGTCTTTGACGTCGAAATACAGATGCCCGGACCGGGCGTGCACCACGCGGCCCACCTCTCCCTTCACCCGCACGCGTCCGAATTCGCCTTCCAGCGTTTTCTTGATCGCGCCCGAAATCTCAGAGACGGTGAATTCATGGGCGTTCTCGCCGTCGCGCGGGTCGTCAATCAGGTCCATCGGCATGCCTTGTGGGTCAGGTGGGGGCAGCTTAGAACGCAACCCAGCAAAGGCCAAGGGAGCGTGCCATGAATATCTTAATCCTGGGATCCGGCGGGCGCGAACATGCCTTGGCCTGGGCCGTGGCGCAAAACCCGAAATGCGACCAGTTGATCGTGGCCCCCGGAAACGCGGGCATGGCAGCCGTGGCGCAGTGTGCGGCGATTGATCCGTGCGATGCGGACGCGGTGCTGGACCTGGTGCAGGCCGAAAGCATCGGCTTTGTCATTGTCGGGCCCGAAGCGCCCCTGGCGGCGGGCGTGGCGGACCGGTTGCGGGACGCAGGCGTGCTGACCTTTGGCCCATCGGCGGCGGCGGCAGAATTGGAAGCGTCCAAATCCTTCACCAAGGCCATTTGTGATGCGGCGGGGGCGCCCACCGCCGCCTACGGCCATTTCACCGACGCGGATGCCGCCAAAGCATACGTCCGCCAACAGGGCGCGCCCATTGTGGTGAAGGCCGACGGACTGGCGGCGGGCAAAGGCGTGATTGTGGCCATGACAGAGGCCGAGGCCTTGGCCGCCATCGACGACATGTTCGGCGGTGAATTCGGGGCCGCAGGGGCCGAAGTGGTGATTGAAGAATTCATGGACGGCGAAGAAGCCAGTTTCTTTGTGCTGTGCGACGGCGCGGACGTGCTGGCCGTGGGCACCGCCCAAGACCACAAGCGCGTGGGCGACGGGGACACCGGGCCCAACACCGGGGGCATGGGGGCCTATTCCCCCGCGCCGGTGCTGACGGACGCTGTGGCAGCGTTGGCCATGGACCAGATCGTGAAGCCCACCGTGGCGGAAATGGCGAAGCGCGGCACGCCGTATCAAGGCGTGCTTTACGCGGGGTTGATGATCAAAGACGGCCAGCCGCGCCTGGTGGAATACAACGTGCGTTTTGGCGATCCTGAATGCCAGGTGCTGATGATGCGCCTGGGGGCCCAGGCCCTGGACGCCATGGTGGCCTGCGCGGAAGGACGGCTGGCAGATATGGCCGTGACTTGGGCCGATGACCACGCCGTGACGGTTGTGCTGGCGGCGCGGGGGTATCCCGGGGCTTACGACAAAGGCAGCGTGATCAACGGGTTGGATGATCTTCCCGCCGATTCCAAGAACATGGTGTTTCATGCAGGCACGGCGGCGCGGGACGGGCACATCGTGGCCACTGGGGGGCGGGTGCTGAACGTGACCGCGCGCGGCAACAGTTTGGCCGAGGCGCAAAAACGCGCCTATGCCATGGTGGACCAGATCGACTGGCCCGACGGGTTTTGCCGCCGCGATATCGGGTGGCGGGCGCTGGATTGATGGATTGGGATTGATCGGGGCGCTGCCCCGGACCCCGAGGTATTTTCTAGCAAAATGAAATCAGCGGCAGCCCAGGGCGGCTGTCAGGCTTTGATTGTTTGTGAAGCGGGCGATGGGGCGGGACCGGATGGTCTTGCCGTCGAACCGCGTGGCCATGACGCGGGTCCAGTTGGCATTGGCGGTGATCAGTTCTGGGCCCTGGCCGCAGTGGCGGATGCCGCCTGGAATTTCCGCGTCGCCGATGCGGTGGTTTGTCAGGCCCTTCATGGCCCCGATGTTGCGCAGCCGTCCGTTCTTGAAGCGCCAGATGCGCAGGGTTTTGGCCAGGTGGGGCCGGTCGATATAGGCGATTTCGATGTGCCCGTCGCCGTCCAAATCCGCCGCCCCAATGGGGGCCAACCAGCGGTTGGGGGTGCCGATGTGGGGCGTGGCGGCGATTTTGTCGAAGGTTTCGTTCAGGTCGTTCAGCTTGTAAATCGCCAGCTGCGCGCCTGTGTCTTTCTGACTTTCCACCACGATGACTTCGAACCGGCCGTCTTGGTCCACATCCACCAAACGCGGGGTCAGGTCTTCGAACACCCGGTCTTGGGGCAGCACCAGTTCATAGGCAAACATCGGCCCGTCGCGCCCGGTGCCCATCAGGGTGAACTGCAGCCCGCCCCATTCGATGGCGTCCCCCAAAACGCCGTGGGCATATCGGTCCGTGGGGCGGGTGAAGGCGATGTGCGCGCCGGGTTTCAAAAACCCGTTGGCGAACGTGGGGGGGCCGGATTGGCAGCCGCCCGCCGCGGACGCGGCCAGGCAGTGGCCATCATTTGCTTTTGCTTGGGCTTGTGTGTGGGCGGGCTGGCACAGCAGCGCAACTGCCAAAACCGCCGCCCACAGACGCATCAGATTTGCCGTTCGGGCATTTGCACCACCAATCCGTCCAGATCGTCGGTCACCTTCAACTGGCAGGTCAGGCGTGATTGGCCTGGCTTGGGTTCAAACGCAAAGTCCAGCATATCTTCTTCCATGCCGTCCATGGCGGGCAGTTTGTCGGCCCAGGCAGGGTCAACATAGACGTGGCAGGTGGAACAGGCGCAGGCCCCGCCGCAGTCAGCCTCGATCCCTGGAATGTTGTTGTCGCGCGCGCCTTCCATGACGGTCAGGCCGTTGGCGACCTCCACTTCATGCTTGGTGCCGCTGTGTTCGATGTATGTGATCTTTGCCATGGTTTGTCTTCCCAAAGAGATTTGGGGAATGGCGTATCATCTTTCGCAGATTTTGCCAGGG
>JAHDDS010000084.1 GCA_020629235.1 Planktomarina sp. | reverse complement strand
AACCCCCGACCCCATCATTACGAATGACGTGCTCTACCATCTGAGCTACAGCGGCGTGATGCGCCCCTTAGCAAGGAAATTTGCCAAGGGGCAACATGGAATCACGCGGCGTTGGGGCCTTTTTCAGTTTCCAGCAGGATCACATTGTCCCCGTCCACCACTTCCACCGCGTCGGCGGCATCGGTTTCGGCGGCGATCTGCGGCGCGTTGGCCATCAAAGGCAACATCTGGGCCGCGCCTTGGACCGTGGCGCTGGGGCGTTTCCAGGTGACGCTGTCCACGGCATCGCAGTTCAGGCACACAGGTTCCCAGTCATTGTGGGTGTCGCCGCAGTTGTCGCAGATCCATTCTTCGTTGCGCTGGGCGGACAAAGCTTTGGTCAACCATTCGCGCACCACGTCGTCGCTGGCGCCTTCGCCGCGTTCGATGGCGGCCATAATCGTCAGCGACCGCGTGGTGGGATCGGTTTCCACCAAGTCCCCCAGGGCATTGCGCGCACCGGCAAAGTCTTCTGCGGCGATCAGCAATTCGGCCGTCAGCATTTTGGTTTCAGAATGCTTGGCCGCCCCTTTGGTCAGGCCCCGGAACCGCTTGGCGCGGTCCACCGGCGTTTCATCGGGCATGATGGCGGCAAAGGCGCTGGCCAGTTCTGGGTGGGGGCTTTGGTCCCAGGCGGACCGCAGCACTTTGGCGGCTTGCTTGGGCTGGTCTTTTTCCATGTATCCCCGCGCGGCCATGGTGGCAGCGGGCACCAGACCCGGTGTCAAACGGTTGGCTTCGATGGCTTGGACATGGGCTTCGTCCAGCTTGCCCGCTTCGCGCAGTTTGCGCGCCTCTGACAAGGCGAAGACCCCATCACGGCGGCGGTGCACATCGCGCGGGATTTGGCCGTTCTTCAGCTTGGTGCCCAAAGTGGTGCGCACGCCGTTCCAGTCTTCTTCACCCGCTTGCAGTTTCAACAACACGTCGCCCGTTTGGGCGTGCTGCGGTTTGATGGCGAATGCCTTTTCCGCCAGTTTCAGCGCGGTGTCGGTTTCGCCTTTGGCCAATTTTTGCTGCAGCAATCCGCTGACCCCGACAAAGCGGGTCTTGGGGCTGTCCAGCAGCTTCTTATAGGTTTCTTCGGCTTTGCGTTTGTCGCCCGTGGCTTCGGCCGCTTGGGCCATCACCAGGTTGGTCACTTCTGGTTTGTTCAGCAGCTTGGATGCTTTCTTGGCTTTCGACATGGCCGTGGCCCCGTCGCCGCTGGCCAACGCCACCAGGCCGTCAGACAGCGCATCGTATCCGCGCCGTTCGCGGCTGCGCGAAAAGAAGCGCGAAAACGCGGTTTCGTCGCCGTTGATGAACCGCAGCACAGCCACCAACAGGCCGAACAGTTTGATCAGCAACCACACCGCCAACACCAGCAGCACCAGGGCAATGGCCGCTTGGATGGGCTGCAGTGTGAATTCCACCGTGCCAAAGGCGATGGTCACGCCCCCGGACGCATCCATCAGATACCCCGCCCCGAAGGCCAGCGCCAAAACGATGGCAATGAAAATCATAATTTTCGCAATCGACCACAACAACATCGTCTATTCCTTAGTTTTGCGCCAGCGATGCGGACAAAGCATCCGCGGCGGCAAGGGCAGCCGTTCGTGTATCGGCTTGGGATTTCCAGTCTGCGAACACAGCTTTTGCGGCATCCGGCAGGGTTTCAAGTTCGGACAGGGCATCTGCGATGCGGGTTTCTGTCACGGCAAACTGCGCACGCGACAGGACTGCATCAGGGCCGTCCCCATCTTGCGGGGCCAAGGACCGCACGCCCAGTTGGGATTTGAAGAACGACGACAGGCCGCTTTCCCCTTCTGCAGGGCCTTCACTGGACCGGGCCGCAGCCAAGGCAGCGCGGGCCAAGTCGGGGAACTGGTCTTGCAGCGCCACCACAGTCACCACGCCAGTTTCGGCATTGGCGGCCAGCACGTCAGGCACGGCCACGCCGGCGCCCGCCAGTTCAGCCAGCGGTTCGCCATAGGACGCCCCAGCGGCCAACGCGGCTTGTACGCGGGCAGCGGCGGCTTGCTGGTTGCCCCGCTGGGTGATTTCCACCGCTTTCGCTTCTTGCGCGGCGGCGGCATCCAGGGCGGCTTGAATTTCGGATTTGGCCGTGGCCGCAACCGTGGCCAGTTCAGCGCTTTGGGCAGTCACATCTTCGCGCAGCCGGGCAAGTTCGGCTTCATAGGCGGCGACCGCTTCAGGCGACACCGCATCGTTCATCGGGCGCTTTTCCAACAGGGCAATTCGGTCCGACAGACCCGCCACATCGGTGCTGATGCCCCCCAGCTGGTCTTGCACGGCCGTCAACTGCGCGCCAAGCCCGTCCAAGGGTTCGGACAAATCGGGGCTTTGCGGTCGGGCCGCCACGTCGGCAAGTTCACTGCGCAGCGTTTCCACCTGGGTGGCAAGGTCTGCATCAGACTGCTGCAGCGCATTCAGCGCGTCATCGCTGTTGGATGCCGTGCCCATATATTCGGGCAAGTAAGTGGCAGCGCCGTATCCAATGCCACCCGCGATCAAACCGCCAAAGATCAACGGCACAGCACCGCCCCGGCGTTTGGGTTGCGGGGCTGGCTTCGGATCGGGGGTACGGTTTGGGCGTGACGGCGGTGTGGCAGCTGGCTTTGGGGCATCTTCAGCTTTGGCCGTTTTGGGCACTGCCGATGACGTGGTGGGTTTGGCCGCTGGTGCTGGCTTCGCGTCTGCTGCCGCTGCGGCCTTGGCGGGCGCGTCGGACGTTGCGTCTTTCACCACCACAGCGTCTTCGACGGCGTCGGTGGCTTTCGCTTTGACCTGGTCCACGGTGGCCTTGGATTTGGCCGCCGACTGTTTGCCCGTTTGTTTGGACGTATTTCGTTTGGACCGGTTGGATTTGGTCGGTTTGGTTGCCACGCTGTCAGACCTTTCTCGTCTTCTTGTTCTTGTCTTGGGTGCCGTGCCCCGGACCCAACAACTTTACGGCGCTTGTGATCCGGCCTCAAGAGAAGGCTGCACATATGCCGCTTTGGTCAGATCAAGCACCGCTTGTCCATTTGGTTGTGATGCCACCGCGACACAATCGAACCCAAAGTCACGACATACCTGCGCCACGGCGGGGCTGATCGCAACGATTTGGTGACGCACTGCGGCGTTTAATCGCTTGCACACTAGGGCCGCAGATCGCGGTGAAAAAAGGGGAAGAACCACGGGCGTTCCCCCCTTAAGGTTGTCATACACAGTGTCTGTCCAAGGCGTTTCGCGCTGGTCATAGATCACCTGCGACTGCGCGGCCTGGCCTGCCTGCGCCAAATGCTGGGCAATGTCGGTGGTGGTGTGGGTGCCGCGCAAATGCAAGACCGGCCCTGGGTGCCCCGCAAACCGATCCAAAAATTCGGAAACCGTGTCCCCCAAACAGCGCGCATCAAAGCCGGCAGCCTGGGCCGATTGGGTGGTGCGGTCCCCAACGCAAACAGCGCGATATGATGCGCCCGCCAGCACCTGTGCGGCGGCCTGCACCGCGTTTTGGCTGGTAAGAATCAGCAGCGTGCCCGGGTCTGGGTTCAAGGCCAAGGGCGGCACCACGATGTCGAACACAGGCGCGATGGTGATGTCCCCCTGCGCCACACCCGCCCCCACCAATCGGTCAGCAAAGCGGCGGGACGCGTCCGTGGGGCGGGTCAGCAAGATGTGCGGCATGGCCCCCCCTGGATTGTGGTTGCGCCCCCCCGATGCTAGGGCACGGGCGCACCCCACTGCAAGCGATGGCTGTCCCATGACCGACCCGTTTTTGTGCCTTGGCCTGGAAAGCAGCTGCGACGACACCGCCGCTGCCGTGCTGCGCATGGATGGGGCATCGCCAACCATCCTGTCATCGGTCGTCCAAGGCCAAGACGCCCTGCACGCCGACTTCGGGGGCGTGGTGCCGGAAATCGCCGCCCGCGCCCACGCTGAACGGTTGGACACTGTGACAGACCAAGCCCTGGCAGACGCGGGCGTTGCGTTGACAGATATCGGCCTGATCGCCGTCACCGCAGGGCCGGGTTTGATCGGGGGCGTCATGTCGGGCGTGATGTTCGCCAAGGGCCTGGCCGTGGCCACGGACACACCGCTGATCGGGGTGAACCATTTGGCCGGGCATGGGCTGACCCCGTGTTTGACCGACGGGGTGACCTTTCCCTTTTTGATGTTGCTGGTGTCCGGCGGGCACTGCCAATTTCTGATCATCAAAGGCCCACAGGACTTCACCCGCCTTGGCGGCACCATCGACGATGCCCCGGGCGAAGCGTTTGACAAAACTGCCCGGCTTTTGGGCCTGTCCCAACCCGGCGGACCCGCTGTGCAAACCGCTGCTGCAACGGGCGACCCTGCCCGCTTTGCTTTGCCCCGGCCCATGTTGGATAAGCCCGGCATGGACCTTTCGTTTTCGGGTCTGAAGACCGCCGTGGTGCGGGCGAAAGACGCGATCGTGGGGCCGGGCAACACCATCGCCCAGCAAGATGTGTCCGACCTGTGCGCATCGTTTCAGCAGGCGGTGGCGGATATTCTGGTGGAAAAGTCCCGGCGGGCGTTGGCGGAATATTTTGCCCTGTCGCCTGCTGTCCGGACCTTTGCGGTGGCCGGGGGGGTGGCGGCCAACACAGAATTGCGGACGGCATTGCAAGCGCTTTGTGCAGATCACGACGTTGCCTTTTGCGCCCCGCCGCTGGCCCTGTGTACGGACAACGCCGCCATGATCGCCTATGCCGGGGCGGTGCAATATCAGGCCGGGCGGCGCGACGGGATCGACCTGTCGGCCCGCCCCCGCTGGCCCTTGGACACCGGCCAAGCCCCCCTGGTGGGATCGGGCAAGAAGGGTCCGAAAGCATGAAATCAGTGACTGAAAAGGAAGAATAAGCATGTTGGTGGCATTGATCGCAAAGGACAAACCCAACCATTTGGACGTGCGCAAAGCAAACCGCGATGCGCATTTGGCGTATCTGAAGGGCAGCGATTGCGTGGCCATGGCGGGTCCGTGCTTGGACGACGCCGGGGATATGTGCGGGTCGCTGATTGTTTTGGACGTGCCCGACATGGCCGCCGCGCAATCCTGGGCGGATGGGGACCCGTACGGCGCAGCGGGTCTGTTTGCATCGGTGGATTTGATCCAGTGGAACAAGGTGATCGGCTGATGGCATATTGGCTGTTCAAATCAGAACCCAGCACCTGGTCTTGGGACCAACAGGTGGCCAAAGGGGACGCGGGCGAAGAATGGGACGGCGTGCGCAATTACCAAGCCCGCAACCACATGCGGGCCATGAAGCTGGGCGATTTGGGTCTGTTTTATCATTCCCAGAAGGAAAAAGCGGCTGTGGGTGTTGTGCAAGTTTGCGCCGAAGCGCACCCCGACAGCACCACCGACGATGACCGCTGGGATTGCGTGGACATCAAAGCGGTCCACCCGCTGCCCCACCCGGTGACCTTGCAGATGTGCAAAGATGATCCGCGATTGGCTGATATGGTTTTGGTGAAATCGTCGCGTCTGTCGGTGCAGCCGGTCACCGCTGACGAATGGGCCGTGATCATGGAACTTGCCAAAATGCCGCAGTGACGTACGCTGATCCCAAAATCCAAAATCGGGAGGGATCAATGGAATTTATAAACGTCATCGCCGCTGCGGCAGGGTCATTTGCATTTGGGGCGGTGTGGTACATGGCCCTGGCCAAACCCTGGATGGCCGCATCCGGGATCGAAGTGGGCCCAGACGGCCAGCCCGCGAACGCCAACGACCCAAAACCATATATCATGAGTGCGGTAGCCGCCCTGTTGGTGGCAGGGATGATGCGCCACGTGTTTGCCACCAGTCCGGTGGACAGTGTGGGCGACGGCATGTTGAACGGCTTTGGGATCGGCCTGTTTTTCATCAGCCCGTGGATCATGATGAACAACGGCTTCGGCGGCCGCCCGTTTAAACTGACGTTGATCGACGGCGGCTATGCCACCATCGGCTGCACCATCATCGGTGCGATTTTGATGCTGTTCTAAACAAAAAAGGCCCGGAAAAACCGGGCCTTTGAATTCAAGTCTGGAAGCAGATCAGCGGTATGCCGACTCTTTGTTGAAGTGCTTGACCAGCATGTAATAGATCACAGCGCGGAACTTGTTGCGTTCGGACCGGCCATAGGTGTCGATCACAGAATTGATCGCATCCATCAGCGCGGGGCTGTCGGACAGGCCCAGCTTTTTCATCAGGAAGTTGTTTTTCACAGTTTCCAGTTCGGCGGGTTGGCCACCGGCAACGGTGCTGGCGTCACGGTTGTAAATGGATGGCCCGCACCCGATCGTGACCTTCGTCAACAGGTCCATATCGGGGGTCATCCCGCATTTGTTTTTCAGATCATCTGCGTATTGCGCAATCAATTCATCTCTCTTGCCCACGGATCTTCTCCCTTCTCGAAAAAACTAAATCCATCGCCACTCGGCTACGTCAGCCTAGTCACACTGTGATTATCAATCAAAGAAAATATGGACGTTTCAGGGGGAGAATTCTCAAAGAGGCACCATATCTGGGCCAACCCATCAGCGACAGGTGCCCCATCCTTCCGATTGAAGATGGAAATGATCGGCATGGGCGCGGTTGAAATCTGGGCCCAAAGTGGTGGAAAACCAGTCGCAGGCTGCGTCGCGGACGGCGCGCAAAAACGCCTTTTCTTCAGGTGTTCCATCCCAATGTTTCAACAATTCGATCTGCCGTCCGCTGGCCAGCGTGAAGCCCGCCACATCAATGGCTTTGGCTTGGGCATGGGTGCTCATCCTTTGGGTGCCGAAGATGGGGCGGCAGTTGTAGCTGCCCTGGGTGCGGATGGCGCGGACTGGCATGCCAAAGTGCTTTTCAGCCGCTGGTTGCACGCCATGTTCGACCCACATAGCCATTTTCAACGCCAAGTCGCACCGCGTGTCTGTGGCCCGCAGGCTGGCCCCCGCCACTTTGCGCAGGCGCACCGAATTGCGAATGTGGCACTGTGCACTGTCTTCCGTGTCTGGGATGGTTTGGAAAATCGCACCCGTTTCCAAGGCAGCCAGGCACGTGTTGCGGCCCCGGGCGGCATTGCGCAGTTTCCACAGCGTCATGGGATTTTGGCGCGCCGCCACGTTCAACGGTTCTGTCGGGTTCCAGTTTTCCGGCAGCGGCGTGTCTGGGTGGGTTAAAAAACGATCAGCGCCCAGGTACAGGCCCGCTGCCAAAACCGCCGTCACCAGAAGCCGAACCCCCCACCGTTTCCTTGGTCGCCGCGACATCGCACACTTCCTTCACCACTGGGCCATAAAAAACCCCAGACGCAGGCCGCGTCCAGGGTTCTTTCGCACAGAATTTGCGCAGTGATCAGTAACGATAGTGTTCCGGCTTGAACGGGCCTTCGACCGTGACACCGATGTAGTCGGCTTGGTCTTTGTCCAGTTCGGTCAACTTCACGCCGATCCGATCCAGGTGCAAACGGGCGACCTTTTCGTCCAGGTGCTTGGGCAGGATATACACGTCGTT